>CALGFL010000107.1 GCA_937881145.1 uncultured Bordetella sp. | reverse complement strand
GCCGGGCTGCCGCGCAATGCCGATTTCAACGGCCGAGTCCAGGAGGGGGGGGGGCCCTACCAGCTCACGGTACGCAATGGTCGCCGGTCGAGCGCCGCGGTCGCCTTCCTCAAGCCGGCCCGCGGACGCGACAACCTGCAGGTCGTGACCGGCGCGCTCGTGCACCGCATCCTCTTCGAGGGGTCGCGCGCGGTCGGTGTGGAGTATTCGCGCGGCGATCGTCGCGAACAAGCTCGCGTGGCCGGGGAAGTGATCGTAAGCGCGGGTGCGATCGGTTCGCCGAAGCTGCTGCAGTTGTCTGGGCTCGGCGATCCGGAATCGCTGCGGGCGCTCGGCATCGAGGTGCAGCAGGCTCTGCCCGCGGTCGGCCGGCAACTCCAGGATCACTACCAGGCGCGGCTCGTCTACAAGACGCGTCGTCCCATCACGCTGAACGATCGCGCCCGGACGGCACCGCGCCGATTGCTGATCGGCGCCGATTACCTGCTGCGCCGGCGCGGCGCGCTCACCTTCGGCGCGAGTCTCGCCGGAGCGTTTGCCCGCACCGACTCCGGCCTGGCCACACCCGACGTGCAGTTCCATTTCCAGCCGCTCAGTGTCGACAGCTACGACACCGGGCTGCATCGCTTCTCGGCCTTCACGATTTCCGTGTGCAAGTTGCGGCCTGCGAGCCGCGGCTCGGTTCGACTCCGCAGCGCGGATGCGAGGGAGGATGTAAGCATCCTGGGCGGCTATCTGACGGCTGCTGAGGATTGCGCGACGATGGTCCGCGGCATTCGTCTGGCCGAGCGCATCGTCGGCCAACCGGCGCTGGCCGTGGAGGTCGACTCGCGCTACAGGCCGGAGCGCGACTTCGCCGACAGCGCGGAAGTGCTGGACTTCGCCCGGTCAACCGGCATGACGATCTACCACCCGAGCGGCAGCTGCCGCATGGGCAGTTCCGCGGTCGATGCCGTCGTCGATCATGACTTGCGTGTCCACAACGTGGCCGGCCTGCGTGTCGCAGACGCCTCGATCATGCCGACCCTGGTATCGGGCAACACGTATGCGGCCTCGCTCATGATCGGCGAGAAGGCCGCCGACCTGATCCTCCAGGCGCGCGATCGCTTGAATCGCCTCCCTCCGTCAGCCGCGATGTCGTAGGCGCAGCAGCACTGACGCATGTTTGAATCTGCGGCCGGCAGCGCTGCCTGCAAGGCTGTCGTGGTCGAGGTCGACGCATTGAAGGCGATCGCCAAGTGATTTCGCGCGCCTTCTGGGTTTGGCGCGTGGCGTCGACCTTTTAGCTCCAAATCTGGCATGCGGTCGCGCTGAAATTCAGGAAAAAATCATCGCGCGAAATGCACTGTTTCGGCCAGATGATCGAGCCGTGGCAAAAGCTCTCGTGGTGGCGAGACTTGTTTCGCAGGAGGTCGATCATGAATCACGCAGAACCCTCAGCACAGCCCCAGACCCTCGAAGCGATGCCGCGCCTGCTGCGGCTGCCCGCCGTCTTGCAGGCGACGGGACTGGCGCGCTCGACGGTCTATCGCATGGTGGCCGAACACACGTTTCCGGCCCGTCAAGTTGGCCAAGCGAGCCGTGGGCTGGCGCCACGACGACGGGACGAACGGGCGTCCCACGACGTCGCGCTGAGCGAACAACTCGTCGTTCGGCGATACGCCGCGAGCCGTCTTCGGCGCGCATCGTGGGAACTGCATCGCGGGAGCGCGCGACCATCGATCTTCGCGGCCTGGGCGCGGCGCTCAAGGCGCATGCGCGGGCTCGCCACCTCACGGTGTCGGATGCGGCGCGGCTTGCTCTGGTGGCGA
>CALGFL010000106.1 GCA_937881145.1 uncultured Bordetella sp. | reverse complement strand
GTCAGACAGCCCCGGAAATGCGCCCCTCCGTCAGCTTGACCTTCTCCATGCCTTGCACCTCCCGAACCCGACTCGTAACCCTGTCGTAACCCGAATTGTGCAATATTCGTCAATCCCAATCAACGACTTATTATTTAGAAATCGGCCCAAAACCCGCATAAATACTGGATTTATCGCAATCCTGGGAATCTTAATCAACGCTCGGAAATCTTCTCTTTTACGCATTCGTAATGCGAAGGTCGTAGGTTCGACTCCTATTGCCGGCACCAGTATTCAAGCACTCAGGCCAGCCTTTCGGGGCTGGCCTTTTGCTTTTGTGCGGTCATGTATCCCTCCTGTATCCCGCAGCGACCAAGTTACCGGCGAGGCCGCCATTGAAGGCATCCATGATGTTCTAAAGACGATCGAATCGTCTGGAGTCCAGTGCTGCGCGGCATCCAGCAGTTCATTGGATCGCCTCCATCGCACGCTGGGCCTGGTCGGATTGCTCCCTTACTTTGGTGGAAAAGACTTCAGTTCGTCGCAAGTACCGAAAGGCAAGCGTGCACCGGAATGACGGTCGCAGGATTTTGTGGCGCTGCGCATTGTGGTCCCGATCATGCTTCGCAGTTGCAAGGGCGGGGCGCAAACCATACATTCGAACGATGCGATGAAGATTTTTTAAGCTGGTTGATGGCTTCGACAAAATTCGCATCTCGGCCTAGTCGCATTAATGGGGGAGTCACATGAAAGTCACTCGGATCGTCGCGAATCTCTTCACCCAGGATCCCGCGAAAGCCGAAGCGTTCTATCGCGACATTCTCGGCCTCGACCTTGCGATGGATCATCGCTGGATTCGCACCTATACATCTGCGGCCACGATGCCCGTACAGGTAAGCTTCGCAAGCCAGGGCGGCTCCGACACGCCGGTTCCCGACCTGTCCATCGAGGTGGATGATCTCACGCAAGCCCTCCATCGCATGCAAGCCGCTGGCATCCCTATCGAGTACGGCCCAACCAGCGAACCTTGGGGTGTCCGACGCTTCTACGTTAGAGACCCCCTGGGAAGGCTGATCAATATTTTGCAGCACGAGTAAGGAAAAACGATGCTACGCGCAAGCTGCCTGTGCCAGGCAATCGCATTCGAAATTCACGGCTCGGTCGAAGACCTGCTTTATTGCCATTGCGGCATGTGCCGCAAAGCCCATGCGCTTGCACGTCCATAGCCTCTACCGCCACTGATGCGGATAAGCCTCGCATAAATAAAAACCCTCGAGGGTTTTTGCTTTTCCACTCAGCGCAGACCGATGCTTCTGCGCTCTTCTCTACACCTTACGCGTTCTCTCACTGGGCCAGCGTGGTTTCCAGCTGCGCCTGCAGCTGCTCGAGCGTAAACCGAGACTCGACCTTATCGACCACGTAGCCTTTGTTAAGCAGCTCTTTGATGTACATCTTGTTGTAGATCACCGCGAACACGATCCACGCTATCCACGCGCCCCAGCCTAGTGTCAGCACGCCGGCGACTGCCGTGACGAAAAAGATGATCGCGGCCCACTTGAAGTCGCCGCGGAAAAGCGCCGGGAAGAAGCCAAAGAAAAGCGTGGTCCAGGAAAAACCGACGGGCGCGGACTTGATCGTGCCGAAAGCCGAATTTTTGAAGACGAGGGTCGAATGAGCCATGTTCGTTCACCTAGGTGTTATTAAAATTAGCGACTGAACATTACAACAAAAAGCCCATTTTTTGGACCCTCCCCCGCCGGGTGTCGAGCGAGCGCAACACCCGCAGACGCGATCGATCTTACTTGCCTTATTTAATGAAGCTCAGCTGCTTGCTGATCTTGTCCAGGATGGGCTTCTTCTTTTCATTGAACACCGCCTTGTTCTGCTGAATGAGGTTGTTGCCCTGGGTGTCGATCGAGATGATCAGGGGGCCGAATTCCCTGACCCGGTTGATCCACAAGGTCTCGGGCATGCCCAGGTCCTGCCATTGCGCATCTTCGATTTCTTCGACCTGGGTCGCGGCCAGAACCGCGCAGCCGCCCGGGAAGATGGCGTGAACCGCGATGTTCTCCTGGCAGCCGGCCGCCGTTTCCGGCCCCATGCCGCCTTTGCCGACGATCAGCTTGACGCCCGTCTGCTTGATGAACTCGCGCTCGAATTGCTCCATTCTCATACTGGTCGTCGGGCCGATCGAGACCATTTCAAAACCGCCGTCGTCTTTCTTGCGCACGATGGGGCCGGCATGAAAGATGGCGCCCCCCTCCAGGTTTACCGGCAGCTCGCGCCCCTGCTCGATCAGGCGGCGGTGCGCCACGTCGCGGCAGGTCACCAGGCGTCCCGTGAGGTAGACCACGTCGCCGACCTTCAGGTCCAGCAGGTCTTCGTCCTTGATGGGAGTCGTCAGGATTTTCTTCACAGCGCCACTCCTTCGTGGGACAGGATTTCATAAGACAGGTCGCCGTTGATCCGGATCTTGCCGCGGCGGTGCGCCCAGCAGCCCGTATTGACCGCGACGCCGATGGTGGAGGGATGGCGGGCGGACGATTCGATGTTGACACCCATGACGCTGTTGTTGCCGGTCAGGCCCTGGGGGCCGATGCCGATCTCGTTCAAGCCCTGTTCCAGCAGCTCTTCCATCAGCGCAGCGCGGGGGTTTTCGCTTTTGGAATCGACCGGCCGCAGGATGGCCAATTTGGAGAGGCGCGCCGCCGTTTCAACCGAGGTCGAGACGCCGACGCCGACCAGCAAAGGCGGGCACGCGTTGACGCCGCGCTCGGTGATCACGTCCATGACGAACTCGGCCACGCCTTCGTAGCCTTGGCCCGGCATCAGCACCTTTGCCGCGCCCGGCAAGGTGCAGCCGCCGCCCGCCATGTAGACGTCGATGGTGCAGTTGTCCTTCTCCGGAACGATGCGCCAGTCCAGCCAGGGGATCTGGGTGCCGGTATTGGTGCCGGTGTTCTTTTCGTCGAAGGTCTCGACGGCATTGTGACGCAACGGCCCCATGCGGGTCGCCTGCGCCGTGGCTTCGCGCAGGATCTCCTCCAGCTCGCCCAGCAATGGGAATCGCGCGCCGGCCTCGACGAAGTATTGGATTACGCCCGTGTCCTGGCAGCTCGGACGATCGAGCTTGTCCGCCGCCTCCTGGTTGCCGGCCATCGAGTCGTAGACCGATTTGGCCAGCGGGTTGGTTTCCATCGTGCGCAAGTCCGCCAGCTTGGCCTTCACGTCCTTGGGCAGGCGCTTGCCGATATAGGCCGTGAATTTGGCCATGGTGTCGGTCAGCGACTCGACGGCTGATTCTTTGTCCATGAGATTTTCCTCTTGAAAATGGAGAGATGGGTGCGGCTCGTCAGTGCGCCACGGCTTCGCCGACGTCGGCCGGTTTCTTCCCGGAGCGGGCCAGGCACAGCGTCACGATGGCGGAAAACACGAGCAGGCCGGCAACGAAATAGAGTCCGTCGGCAAAGCTTCCGGTGCGGTCCTTGAGCCAGCCGATCAGCGCCGGTCCGAAGAAGCCGCCCAGATTGCCGATGGAATTGATGGTGGCGATGCCCGTGGCCGCCGCCGCGCCCGACAGGAATGTCGTGGGCATGCTCCACAGGGGCGGCTTGGCGCTGCTGATACCGATATTGACGAGCGTCAGCGCGGCGATCAGACCGACGATGCTGTGGGCCTGCGCCGCGACGATGAGGCCGATCGCCGCGGCCACGCAGGCCAGCACCACGTGCCAGGTGCGTTCGCCGGTGCGGTCGGAATGGCGCGACCAAAGCACCATGGCCAACACCGAAACCAGGGGCGGCACGGCGTTGAGCAGGCCTATCGTCATGGACGAGGCTTCGAGCTGCCTGATGATCTGCGGCGCCCAGATGCTGAGGGTGTAGAGCCCGGCCGAGGTGCCGAAGTAGATCAGGGACAAGGCCAGCACGCGCAGATCGGTCAGGCCGTTGAGCAGGCCGTGCTTGGCGCTGCCGGCCTTCCCGGCGTTCTCGGCCTTCATGGTCTCGATCAGCCAGGCGCGCTCGTCGTCCTGCAACCACCGCGCCTGTTCGGGCTTGTCGGTCATATAGAAGAAAACGACCACGCTGAAGACCAGCGCCGGCAACGCTTCGACGATGAATATCCACTGCCAGCCGGCCAGACCCAGAATGCCGTGCATGCCGAGCAGTGCCGCCGAGATGGGCGAACTGATGGCCGTGGAAATCGGCGCCGCGGCCATGAAGAGCGCCGTGACGCCCGCCCGATGCCGCGCCGGAAACCAGTAGCTGAGATACAGGATCACGCCGGGAAAGAGGCCGGCCTCGGCCGCGCCGAGCAGGAATCGCACGACATAAAAGCTGGTCGGCCCCTGGACGAAGGCCAATGCGCCGGAAATGAGGCCCCACGTGACCATGATGCGGGCGATCCAGAGGCGGGCGCCGACTTTGTGCAGGATGATGTTGGAAGGCACTTCGAAGAAGAAGTAGCCCCAGAAGAAGATGCCCGCGCCGAAACCCAGGACCGAGGCGGAAAAGCCCAGGTCGCCTTTCATGGTCAGCGAGGCGAAGCCGATGTTGACCCGGTCGATCCAGGCGACGAAATACAGCAGCATGATGCAGGGAACGATGCGCCAGCCGACGCGGCGCATCGTTCGTTTTTCCAAATCCCGATTCATGGGAGGTCTCCTCTTGTTGAATATCGATGGCGCCGGAGCATTCGTGCCGTCTGTGCGGCGCGCGGGCCGTCCTCGTGGCCCGGACTCGAAGCCAACCCGATCGCCCCAACGCGAGGCAGAGATTAGATTCCTATGAAAAATCTATTAATCGATTTAAATTAAAAACATAATTGCAAAAAATTTACGAATAGCGATAGCAATGAACGGTGATATGGAACTGGGGTTCTTCTGTCTTCTGGTCCGGCAAGGCAGCCTGGCCGCGACGGCGCGGGAACTGAACCTGACCCCGCCGGCCGTTTCCCGGCGCCTGTCGCAGCTGGAAGAGCGATTGGGAGTGCGTTTGCTGAACCGCACGACGCGGCGGATCAGCCTGACCGGCGAAGGCGAGGTCTATTTCGAGAACGCCAAGCGCATCCTGAGCGATATCGACGACATGGAGCGTCTGGTATCGAGCAACCGGGCCGCCCCAAAGGGCTTGCTGCGGATCAATGCGCCGCTGGGATTCGGCCGCTCTTACATCGGCCCGGCGATTTCGGCCTTCATCAAGCGGTATCCCGATGTCGAGGTTCAGCTTCATCTGACCGATCGGCCTGTCAGCCTGCCCGACGACACCATCGACATTTCCATCCGCTTCGGGGAAATACCCGATTCGCGCCTGGTCGCCAAGAAAATCGCCGTGAACCGGCGCCTGCTAGTGGCCTCGCCGGCGTATCTGCGCGCGGCCGGCAAACCGGCGTATCCGCACGATCTCGCGCAGCATCAATGCATCGTGCTGCGACAAAACGACGCGGCTTATGGCAACTGGCGTCTGAGCCGCGGCGGACGCACCGAGACGATCAAGGTGCACGGCAAGCTCAGCACGAACGACGGCGAGGTCGCCTTGAACTGGGCGCTGGAGAGCTACGGCATCCTGATGCGCGCCGAATGGGACGTGGCCAAGTACCTGCGCAGCGGGCGGCTGGAGCGGGTCCTGGCCGACTACGACACCATGCCTGCCGACATCCACGCCGTCTATCCCGAGCGTCTTAGCTTGTCGGCCAAAGTCTCATGCTTTGTCGAGCATCTGCGAAATTATCTGAGCCAGCATGCCGATGGCCCGGGTCAGTCGAAATGGTAGCGAGCTGATCCGGACCACCTGAGGTTCATGCCGATAGCGGGCGACTGCCCGGCAAGGGGCGAGGCTGCGCGGCGCCCTTCTGGCTCGCGCACATCACACCGGCCGTGACCAGGGCGATGGCGCCGATCGTCAGCATCGAGGGACGCTCGCCCAGGAAGATAAAGGCCAGCATCGTCGCCACCGC
>CALGFL010000105.1 GCA_937881145.1 uncultured Bordetella sp. | reverse complement strand
AAATACCACCCGCACGGCGACCAGGCGGCCTATGACGCCATGGTGCGCATGGCGCAGGATTTCGCGCTGCGCTATCCCCTGATCGACGGCCAGGGCAACTTCGGCTCGCGCGACGGCGACAACGCCGCCGCCATGCGCTACACCGAAGCGCGCCTGACGCCTTTTTCAAAACTGCTGCTCGACGAACTCGACGAAGGCACGGTCGACTTCATTCCCAACTACGACGGCAGCCAGCAAGAACCGCAGCAACTGCCCGCCCGCCTGCCCATCGCGCTGCTCAACGGCGCCTCGGGCATCGCCGTAGGCATGGCCACCGAAATGCCCTCGCACAACCTGGGCGAAATCGCCCGGGCCTGCGTGGCCTTGCTGCGCAACCCCAAGCTGCCCGACGAAGAGCTGCGCGCCCTGGTGCCCGGCCCCGACTTCGCCGGCGGCGGCCAGATCATCACGCCGGCAGCCGACATCGCGCAGATCTACGCCACCGGGCGCGGCTCGCTCAAGGCGCGCGCGCGCTGGCAGTTCGAGGAAATGGCGCGCGGCCAATGGCAGCTGGTGGTGCACGAGCTGCCGCCCGGCGCCTCGTGCCAGAAAGTGCTGGAAGAGATCGAGGAACTCACTAACCCCAAGATCAAGACCGGCAAGAAGAGCCTCACCCCCGAGCAGCAGCAGGTCAAGGGCATGATGCTCAACCTGCTCGACGCCGTGCGCGACGAATCGGGCAAGGACGCCGCCGTGCGCCTGGTGTTCGAGCCCAAGACCTCCAAGGTCGACCGCGACGAGTTCGTCAACACGCTGCTGGCGCAGACCAGCATGGAAAGCAATGTGCCGGTCAACCTGGTGTGCATCGGCATCGACGGCCGGCCGCGCCAGAAGGGCCTGCGCGACATCCTCGTCGAATGGCTGGCCTTTCGCACCGACACCGTGACGCGCCGCACGCGCCATCGCCTGGACAAGGTCATCGACCGCATCCACGTGCTCGAAGGCCGCATGGTGGTCTATCTGAACGTCGACGAAGTCATCCGGACCATACGCGAGTCGGACGAACCCCGCGCCGCGCTGATGGCGCGCTTCAAGCTCTCCGAGCGCCAGGCCGAAGACATCCTCGAGATGCGCCTGCGCCAGTTGGCGCGCCTGGAAGGCATCAAGATCGAGCAGGAACTGACCGACAAGCGCGCGGAGCAGGGCCGCCTGCAGGAGCTGCTGGACAACCCGTCCTCGATGAAGCGCGTCATCGTCAAGGAGATCGAATCCGACGCCAAGCAATACGGCGACGAGCGCCGCACGCTCATCGAGACCGCCGAACGCGCCGTGATCGAGGCCAAGGTGCCCGACGAGCCGGTGACGGTGATCGCCTCGCAGAAGGGCTGGCTGCGCGCCCGCCAGGGCCACGGCCACGACGCCGCGCAGTTCGTGTTCAAGCAAGGCGACGAAATCTACGGCGCCTTCGAATGCCGCACCACCGACACGCTGGTGGCCCTGGCCGACAACGGCCGCGTCTTTTCGGTGGCCGTGGCCGGCCTGCCTTCGGCGCGCGGCGACGGCCAGCCGGTCACCGCCATGATCGACCTGGAGGCCGGCACGCGCATCGTGCACATGATCGCGGCCGCGCCCGACACGCGCTGGCTCTTCGCCACGCGCGGCGGCTATGGTTTTGCGGCCGGCCTGGGCGACCTCTTCAGCCGCAACAAGGCCGGCAAGCAGTTCATCACGCTGGAAGAGGGCGACGCCATCCTGCGTCCGGTGCCGCTGTTCGCGGGCGCCGACAAGGTGGCGCTGCTATCGGGCAAGGGCAAGTTCCTGGTGTTCGGTCTGGACGAGGTCAAGGTTCAGCCCGGTGGCGGGCGCGGCACCATCCTCATGGGCCTGGACGACAAGGACGGCCTGGCGCAGGTGGTGCCCATCGGCGCGGGCGGCCTGCGCGCGACGGGCGTCTACCGCAACAAGCCGACCGAGGACGTCCTGGCCGGCAAGGAGCTGGGCCCGTACCTGAGCAAGCGCGCCCGCAAGGGCCGGCTGCTGGACGTGCGGCCCAAGGATCCCGTGCTGTCGCCGGTCATTGCATAAAAAAGCGAGTGTGAACTTCGCGCAAAAGCGGTGGCTTGGGGTATGGGGTTTCTGTAGTATCTAAATACCCGGGGTAACAGTACTCGGGATAACGGGTTTTCGATACTCAAATGCCAGGTCCAAAGCTACGCAGCGCAAGAGTCGACCAATACAAAGCCCTGAGGCTGGACGGGCGGCTGGTTTATGAACTCGCTCCCGAGATACTGGCGATGATAGAAAGAGAGGCGCCCGGCCTCTCTCGCTGCTTTGCCGTGCCCCAGGTCAGCGGCGATGGCAGCTGGATCGACTGGTATGCGCCCGAATCGGGCGTCGTCGCGTCCTGGTCCGAGATCATGGCATCCGAGCAGGAAGAGGCGCGGGCGCGCCTCGTCGGCATCCGCCATCAAATCGTCAAGCTGCAGAAGTCCCTGCAAAATAGCGACGACGAACAGACGCGCCTGTGCCGCGACATGCTGTCGCTGGTGTTCCATCACCCGGACGCCAGCCACCGCTTCCTGATCAACGATTGGCCGGTGCTCACTTTCTGGGGCTTCGCGCACAAGTCGGCCCGCGCCGGCCAGGATCCGCTGGATTTCTCCGTTGCCTACTACCCCGATTTCGCCGGGTCGCCAGCTCCTCACACCGCGCGCGCGGCCAGCCCCGAAAATCCGGTGCCGTGGTGGCGGCGCTGGTGGAT
>CALGFL010000104.1 GCA_937881145.1 uncultured Bordetella sp. | reverse complement strand
GTCTGGCCGGCTCGGTGATACTGGTGCTGGCCGCCGTCATCATTTTGCCCATGGTGCTCGATTCCCGGCCCGCCCAGGTGGCGGACGACGTTTCCGTACGCATTCCCGGCAAAGACACGCCTTACCAACCCACGGTATCCAGTCCGCAGGCGCAGCAGCCCGCCCAGGCCGCGGCCCCCGCCACGCAGCCGGCGCCTGACGCCGCCGATCCAGCCCCCGCCACCACCGCGGCTGCGTCCATCCCCGAAGCACCGGCCATGGCCGATCTGCAGCGCTCCCTGGCCAAACCGGAGCCGAGCAAACCGGAGCCGAAGGCGCAGGCCAAGGCAGAGCCCAAATCCGCGGAAAGCAGGCCGGCACCGGTGGCGCGCACCGACGACGGTTCGGTTGCCATGGCGTTGCTCGAAGGCCGCAAGCCGCCCGTCGCCGCCCCGGCCAAGCCTGCTGCCGGCGCGGGCGGCAACTATGTGCTGCAGATCGCGGCCTACAGTTCGCAGGCCGATGCCCAATCGCGCTATAACAAGCTGCGCCAAGCGGGCATCACCAACGCTTATCTCGAGCCTTACACGTCGGGCGGCAAATCCCAATACCGTTTGCGCGTGGGGCCGTTCCCTTCGCGCGAAGCAGCTCAAGCCGCCCAGGCGCGCCTGCGTGCGCTCGGCTATGACAACGGCTTTATCGCGACGAAGTGACCGGATTCGATTTCGCCGTGCTGGGGATATTGGCCGCTTCCGGTTTGCTGGGGCTGGTGCGCGGCTTGCTGAAGGAATTGCTGTCGCTGGCGGCGTACGTGCTGGCGTTCATCGCCGCGATATGGTGGGGCGGCGTCGCGGCCGGCTGGCTGATTCATCTCATAGAGAATCCGCTACTGCGCGCGGGAGCGGGCTATGCGGCGGTATTCGTTGCGACCCTGCTGGCCGTGGGCCTGGTCAACATGGCACTGGCGGCGCTGATCCGCGTGACAGGCTTGTCGCCCGCGGACCACGGGCTGGGCGGCATTTTCGGCCTCATCAGAGGATTGCTCATTATTCTGGCTTTGGTCGTGGTGTGCGGATATACCACGCTGCCCAAGGAACCTTGGTGGCAGGAGGCGAAGTTTTCACCCCTGGCAGTCGAGGCAGTACAACAGGTCAAGTCGCGGCTGCCTCATTCGTTGGCGCAATTGCTGCCGCCCAACACGCAGTATTCGAGCATCAACTAAGGAACTCACCATGTGTGGAATCGTCGGGGTCGTCGGGCGCGGGCCGGTCAATCAACTGCTCTATGACAGCCTGCTGCTGCTGCAGCATCGCGGGCAGGATGCCGCGGGTATCGCCACATCGCATGGCAACCACTTCAACATGTTCAAGGCGCACGGCCTGGTGCGCGACGTGTTCCGTACGCGCAACATGCGCTCGCTGCCCGGCAGCAGCGGCGTGGGCCAGGTGCGCTATCCCACGGCGGGCTCCAGCGACAGCGAAGAAGAGGCCCAGCCTTTCTACGTGAACGCGCCGTTCGGCATCATGTTCGCCCACAACGGGAACCTGACCAACTGGCGCGAGCTGCGCGAATCGCTCTATCGCGTCGACCGCCGCCATATCAACACCAATTCCGATTCCGAAGTGCTGCTCAATGTGCTGGCGCACGAACTGCAGTCGGCGGCCGGCGGCACGTCGCTGGACGACGATGCGATCTTTCGCGCCGTGTCCATGGTGCACAAGCGCGCGCGCGGTGCCTATGCCGTGGTGGCGCAGATCTCGGGCTATGGCCTGCTGGCCTTTCGCGACCCCTGCGGCATTCGTCCCTTGTGCCTGGGCAAGCTGGAATCCGACGAAGGCGTGGAGTGGATGGCAGCCTCGGAATCGGTGGCGCTGGAAGGCAGCGGCTTTAGCTTCGTGCGCGATGTGCTGCCCGGCGAGGCCGTGTTCATCGATCTGGACGGACGCGTGGTCAGCCGCCAGTGCGCCGAAAATCCGCAACTCGTGCCTTGCGTTTTCGAATATGTCTATTTCGCCCGCCCCGATTCGCTGATCGACGGGGTGTCGGTGTACGACGCCCGCCTGCGCATGGGCGAATACCTGGCCGACAAGGTGGCGCGCACCATGCGGCTGGGCGATATCGACGTAGTCATGCCCATTCCCGATTCGTCGCGCCCGGCGGCCATGCAGCTGGCTTCGCGCCTGAACCTGAACTACCGCGACGGGCTGATCAAGAACCGCTATGTAGGCCGCACTTTCATCATGCCTGGCCAGGCGGTGCGCAAGAAGTCGGTGCGCCAGAAGCTCAACACCATCGGCATGGAGTTCAAGGGCAAGAACGTGCTGCTGGTCGATGACTCCATCGTTCGCGGCACGACCAGCCGCGAGATCGTCGACATGGCGCGCGCCGCCGGCGCGAACAAGGTGTATTTCGCCTCGGCCGCACCGCCGGTGCGCTATCCCAATGTGTACGGCATCGACATGCCCACGCAGCAGGAACTGATCGCCACGGGCCGCAACGACGAGGAAATCGCGCGCACCATCGGTGTGGACGGCCTGATCTATCAGGACCTGAGCGATCTGCAGCAGACCATCCGCGATCTCAATCCGGCCTTGCAGCGCGTGGAAGCGTCGTGCTTCGACGGTCAGTACATCACCGGCGACATCACGCCCGAGTACCTGGCCCGCCTGAGCC
>CALGFL010000103.1 GCA_937881145.1 uncultured Bordetella sp. | reverse complement strand
GACCTACCGCCTGCAGGGCGGCGAGATCATCCTGTTTCACGCGGCCGCGGGCGGCGTCGGCCTGATCGCCTGCCAATGGGCCAAGGCGCTGGGCGCCAAGCTCATCGACACCGGCTCCAGCCCCGAAAAGGCCGAACTGGCCATGAAGAACGGCGCCTGGAAGACCATCGACTATTCGCGCGAAAACATCGTCGAGCGCGTGATGGATCTGACCGGCGGCAAGAAAGTGCCGGTGGTCTACGACGGCGTGGGCAAGGACACCTGGGAAGCCTCGCTGGATTGCATCGAGCCGCGCGGGCTGATGGTGAGCTTCGGCAATGCATCGGGCCCGGTTACGGGCGTGAACGTCGGCATCCTCAGTCAAAAGGGCAGCCTGTACCTGACGCGGCCCACGCTGGGCACGCACATCGGCACGCCCGAAAAACTCAAGGCCGCTTCGGACGAACTGTTCGATCTGGTCTTGAAGAAGAAGATCAAGATCGCGATTGCTCAGCGCTATCCCCTGGCGCGCGCCGGCGAGGCCCAGACCGCACTGGCGGCGCGCAAGACCGTGGGCGCCACGGTGCTCACGCTGGATTGAAGCGAGGCAGGCGATGACGGCTCCCACGGATCTGGCGCTGCTCGTCATCGCCAGGAACGAGGCGCGAGGCATTGCCCGCTGCCTGCAAAGCGCGCAACCCTACGTCCGCAGGATGGTGGTGCTCGACACGGGCTCCACCGACGATACCGTGCAGATCGCGCGGTCCTGCGGCGCCCAGGTGTACCAGGAGCCGTGGCGCGACGATTTCGCCTGGGCGCGCAATAGGGCGCTCGAGCTGGCCGATGCCCACTGGAGCCTCTTTCTCGATGCGGATGAATGGCTGGAAAGCGGCGGCCAGTCGCTGGCCCAGGCGGTGCAGGCTTGCGAACCCAAGCTCGGCGCCGTTCTGGTCAAGAGCGACTTCACTCAGGGCGGGCGCGTCCAGCAGGCCGGCTCCTGGCTGACCCGCTTGGTTCCGCGCGGAGTGCGTTATCAAGGGCGCGTGCACGAGCAGGTCGTATCCAGCCTGCCCAGGCAGCGCCTGCCCGTGGTGGTGGGGCATTCGGGCTATCAGCCCGAGGCCATGCAAGCCAAGCGCGGGCGCAACCGCGCCCTGTTGCTGCAGGAACTCCAGGCACAACCCGACAGCGCATACATCCTTTACCAACTGGGTAAAGACTGCGAGGTATTCGAAGAGCTCGAGCAGGCCCGCGACTATTACCTCAGGGCCGGCGCGGCCTGTCCCGCCGATGCCCATTACGCGCACGATCTGCATATGCGCCTGCTCTACAGCCTGGGTAAATCGGGCCGCCTGGACGACGCGGTGGTGCTGGCCGGCGACATGATGGAGCGCTGGCGAGACTCGCCCGATTTCTTCTTTACCGTGGGCAATCTGTTCCTGGACCGGGCCATCGCGCATCCGCAGACCGCTTCCGCGCAATCCCTGCCCATGGTGGAGCAGGCCTGGCTGCGTTGTCTGGCCATCGGCGAGTGTCCCGATCTGGAAGGCAGCGTCGTCGGGCGCGGCAGTTTTCTCGCCGCGCATAATCTGGCGGTGTTGTACGAAGGCCTGGGCAGAAAGGACGAGGCTGGCCGCTATGCGCAGTTGGCGGCACAGTTGCGCGACGCACAGCAGAGCGTCGCACGCAGTGTGATCGAAACCCGGCCAGGGTAGTCGACGCAAACAGGAAAAACCGATGAGCACATTGGTCGCAGTCTTGAGCATTACCGGTGCCTTGTGCCTGGGCGCCATGAGTCCGGGGCCCAGCTTCGTGCTGGTCGCGCGCACGTCCGTCGGGGTTTCGCGGCGCGACGGCATGGCGACGGCCCTGGGCATGGGCGTGGGGGGCGTGGTGTTCAGCGGGCTGGCCCTCGCAGGGCTCTACACCGTTCTGGCCATGGTTTCCTGGCTCTATGCCGCCCTGAAGATGGGGGGCGGTCTCTACCTGCTTTATCTGGCTTCGAAAATATGGCGCGGCGCGCGCAAGCCGCTTGCTTTCGATCAAGGCGGCCCGGCGCAAAAGGCCAACACAAAGCCGGCCTTCTGGGTCGGGTTGGCCACGCAGCTGAGCAACCCCAAGACGGCCATCGTCTACGGCAGTGTCTTCGTGTCGCTGCTGCCGCGGCATCCGCCGACCTGGTGCTATGTCGCCTTGCCCGCCATCGTGTTCACGATCGAAGCCGGGTGGTATACGGTGGTCGCCCTGTGCTTTTCCAGCCAGCGCTCCCGCGGCATCTACCTTCGGGCCAAAGCCTGGATCGACCGCTTGTCGGCCGGCGTCATCGCCGCGCTGGGCTTGCGTTTGATGCTCACGGCCGGCAAGACGGGTCTCTGATTCCGTTTCCGCGCATCAATTGCCCATCACGAACCGCTTGAC
>CALGFL010000102.1 GCA_937881145.1 uncultured Bordetella sp. | reverse complement strand
GGGCGGACGTGGGATTCGTCATGAGAAAACCGTGGCATATGTAACAATTGGAGGATTTGGGCGGATGGACGGGATTTTACGATGCCATGCCGCATTGCCGGACACGCCGCCCGAAACCTGTTGTTCTCTTTGCCTACCGCATTCTCGTAAATGAGCCGCCAGCTCCTCTTAGACGTCCTGCCCGCCCCGGCGCCAACGCTGGGCAATTACATCGCCGGCCCCAACGGCGCGGCCCTGGCTGCCGCGCGCGCCCTGGCGGCGGGACAGACCCTTTATCTATGGGGCCCGGCGGGCTGCGGCCGCAGCCACCTGCTGCGCGGCCTGGCCGACCAGCCGGGCGGCGTCTGCCTGCAGGCCGACCAGGACGCCGGGGATTTCCTCGCCCTGGCCCAGGCCGATTCCCAGGCCGATCTTCCCGCGCTGATCGCCGTGGACGACGTGCACCGCATGGACGAGGCCCGGCAGGCGGCCCTCTTCGCCTTGTACAATCGCTGGCGCGAATCCGCGGCCGCCGGCCGGGCCTTCGCGCTAGCCGTCGCGGGCGACCGCGCGCCCTTGTCCATGCCGCTGCGCGAAGACCTGCGCACCCGGCTGGGATGGGGACTGGTGTTCCGGCTCGATCCGCTGTCCGATGCCGACAAGCTTGCCGCGCTGTCGGCCCAGGCGGCCGAGCGCGGCCTGCAGCTGGCGCCGGAGGTATTGAACTGGATGCTGACGCACTACGAGCGCGACATCCGCAAGCTGAGCGCCCTGCTCGACGCGCTGGACCGCTATTCGCTGGCGCAGCGGCGCGCCATCACCCTGCCCCTCTTGCGCGCCATGCTCGCCGACCCTGAAATCCACACACCATGACCGCTTCCCGACGCCTCGCCCTGTTCGATCTGGACCACACGCTGATCCCGCTGGACAGCGATTACCAATGGGCCGAGTTCATGGCGCGCAGCGGCCGCATCGGCGACCCCGCGCAGGCCCTGCGCCGCAACGACGAGCTGATGGAGCGCTACAACCGCGGCGAGCTCACCGCCGAACAGGCGGCCGAATTCATGCTGGGCATTCTGTCGGCTCACACGCCCGACGAACTGGCGCTGTGGCATGAGGACTACATGCGCGAGGTGATCCGCCCCGCGATCCAGCCCGCGGCCGTGGCCCTGGTGCGCCAGCACCTCGAAGCCGGCGACCTCTGCGCCATCGTCACCGCGACCAACACCTTCGTCACCGCGCCCATCGCGCGCGCCTTCGGCATACCGCACCTCATCGGCACCGAAGCCGAGTACGTGAACGGCCGCTACACCGGCCGCATCGCCGGCACGCCCAGCTTCAAAGAGGGCAAGGTGACGCGGGTCAATCAATGGCTGGCCGGCATGGGCCTGTCCATCGCGGATTTCAGCGCCTCGTTCTTCTACAGCGATTCCATCAACGACGTGCCCCTGCTGGAGCAAGTCACCCGGCCTATCGCCGCCAACCCCAGCCCGTCCTTGCGCACCATCGCGCAAAAACAGGGCTGGCAAGTGCTCGACCTGTTCGACCACGTTCAGGACGCCAAATCGTAATGACAACCCCCTCGCTCACTACGTTCGCTGCCCCCCGAGGGAGCCTCAGTCTCCTTCGGGCGGCCGGGCGGAGACTGAAATGATCACTTCCACTCTCAAGAAATTCGTCGGCCGCCTCTTCACCCCGGCCGCCAGCGCCGGCCCGCAGCGCATCGGCCGCGACCAGCACGGCATAGACCGGCGCAATGTGTCGCGCCACGCCGTCAAGGTCTGCGAAGTGCTGCACCAGCAAGGCTACGAAGCCTATATCGTGGGCGGCGCGGTGCGCGACCTGATCCTGGGCATGGAGCCCAAGGACTTCGACGTAGCCACCAATGCCACGCCTGAGGAAGTGCGTGCCCTGTTCCGCCGCGCCCGCATCATCGGCAGGCGTTTTCAACTGGTGCACGTGGTCTTCGGCCAGGAGATCATCGAGACCTCGACCTTCCGCGCGCCGGCCAACGGCGAGCAGAAGACCGACGAGCATGGCCGCATCCTCAGCGACAACGTGTTCGGCACGCAGGAGCAGGACGCGGCGCGGCGCGACTTCACCATCAACGCGCTTTACTACGACCCGCACACCGAACAGGTCATCGACTATCACCACGGCGTGCAGGACCTGAAAAAGCGCCAGATCCGCATGATCGGCGACCCCGAGCAGCGCTATCGCGAAGACCCGGTGCGCATGCTGCGCGCCGTGCGTTTCGCCGCCAAGCTCAACGGCACGATCGAACCGGGCACCGGCAAGCCCATCCAGTCCCTGGCCGACCTGATCGAGAACGTGCCGGCCTCGCGCCTGTTCGACGAAATGCTCAAGCTGCTGACCTGCGGCCACGCCATCGACTGCCTCAAGCAGTTGCGCGACGCAGGCCTGCACCACGGCATGCTGCCTTTGCTGGATATCGTGCTGGAACAGCCGGGCGGACGCCGCTTCATCGAGGAAGCGCTGGACCGCACCGATGCGCGCGTGCGCTCGGGCCGCGGCGTCAGCCCCAGCTTTCTCTTCGCGGCGCTGCTGTGGCCGCAAGTGGACTCGCGCTGGAAACAGCTCCTGGCACAGGGCGGGCACACCATTCCGGCCCTGGGCGATGCGGCCGATTCGGTGCTCGACGAGCAGACCGAGAAACTCGCGATCCAGCGCCGCTTCTCTTCCGACATGCGCGAAATCTGGTTCATGCAGCCGCGCTTCGAGCGCCGCCAGGGCAAGACCATCTACCGCATGATCGAGCAGCCGCGCTTTCGCGCCGCCTGCGATTTCCTGCAGTTGCGCGCAGCGGCCGGCGAGTTCGACAGTGTGCTGGCGCAATGGTGGATGGACCTGGCCAACGCCAACGACGAAACCCGCGCCCAGATGATCGAAGAAACCGCAAACCTGCCGCGCGAGGCCAGCGATGCGCCGGCCCGCAAGCGCCGCCGCCGTCCGCGCCGCAAGCCGGGCGAAGGGCAGGCCGGCAGCAGCGCCGCGTCCGAATCGCCGGAAGAATAAACGCGCTCATGCACTCCCCCGCACCCCCGCGCGCCTATATCGGCCTGGGTTCGAACCTGGGAGACAGCGGCGCAACGCTGCGCGCCGCCTTGGGGGAGATTGCCGCGCTACCCGGCGTGCAAGCCTGCACGGCCTCGCCCTTCTACCGCAGCGCGCCGGTCGATGCCTCGGGGCCGGATTTCATCAATGCCGCGGCGGCGCTGGATACGACGCTGGAACCCTTGCTGCTGCTCGACGCGCTGCAGGCGATCGAACTCAGGCACGGCCGCGAGCGTCCTTACCGCAATGCGCCGCGCACGCTGGATCTGGACTTGCTGCTGTACGGCGATGCCGTCATGGACACGCCGCGGCTGATCCTGCCGCACCCGCGCATGCATGAACGCGCCTTCGTGCTGCGGCCTTTGCAGGATCTGGCGCCCTCGATTGCGCTGCCGCAAGGTCCGATAGGCGACCTGGTCGCCGCCGTCGCCGGACAAGAGATCGAGCGCTTAGGGGTGGAAATTCCCTAAGCGCCCTGAGGCTCAGGCTGCCGCGATGCCCGCGCGCACCAGCACCTGCCGGGCACGCGCCAATACCGGCGCATCGACCATCTTGCCTTCGAAGCGGAAGGCGCCCGCGCCGCTCTCGCGCTGCGCCGCCAGCACGCGCTGCGACCAGTCGATATCGGCCTGCGTGGGCATGAAGGCGGCATGCACCGCCCCGATCTGCGACGGATGGATGCACAGCATGCCCGAGAAGCCCATGTGGCACGCGCGTTCGGCCGCCGCGCGCAAGCCTTGGGCGTCGTTGATGTCGGGATACACGCCGTCCATCGGCGCGGCCATACCTGCGGCGCGGCTGTGCAGCAGCACCAGGCCGCGTGCCTGATCCAGCAGCGCCTCA
>CALGFL010000101.1 GCA_937881145.1 uncultured Bordetella sp. | reverse complement strand
CATCATAGCGAAGATGAAAACCGCCATGATCGTGGCCCGGCCGGTGTTGATTGGCGAGCGCCGTTCACTGGCGAGCTCATAAGGTTGCCCGCGCGCGAGCGCGGTCAGAACGCCGCCGGCCACCAGCCAGCTTCCCGCGTGAAAGAACGGCGACCATGCGGGCAGGTCGCTGAAGGGCGCGATCTTCCATAGGGCTTGCAGCTCGTGCTTGAGCGCCGGCAGCAGCCGCGTCGCGACCAAGACGGCGATGAGCATGATGTAGGGCCAGGCCCTGCGCGCGGTCGCCCACGCGGCGCGCCGGTCGGGCCGCACATCCATCAAGTAGCGCAGCACGATGAGCGGGCCATAGGTCGCCAGCAGCGCCGATTCGGGGCCCAGCCAGGCCGTGGCAGGAGCCAGCAGCGCCAGGCCCGCCGCGATCCACAGCGCCTCGTGCGCGCATTCCCTGGCTGAAGCGCCCAGGCCCGCTTCGCGCGCGGTGCGCCAGAACAAGGCCAGCCACACCAGCATCAACAAACTGACCGGCACCATGGAGTACAGACCCAGCTCCGAGCCCGGAAGATGCGCAAAGGCGGCGGCGAGCATGGTGCCGCTGCCCATCGCGCCCCAGGGAATCATGGTCTGGCTGAGCAACGCGAAAATCATGAGCGGGCGCGGCGCGATGTCCAGACGCCGGATCAAGGTCACCGTACCCAGCATGCCTACGCCGAACCCCGTGGCGGATTCGGCAAACGGCCCGACCAGAAAGCAGGCGAAGAACAGCAGACGGCGGCGAGCGATACGCGATGCACCGGTCGCCTGCAGGCCCGCTACGTTCGCCCCCGCGGGAGCGGCCGCGCCATGCGCCGCGATCTGCCAGAACAGCAGCCCGCCCAGGATGTAAGGCGCGATGGTCGCGCCGATCCACAGGCCGCGCGCCAGCGCATGAACCAGCTGCACACCGCCGAATGCCGCGGGCCCCGTGAACATGGCCACGGGCACGGCGATCGACAAACCCAGGACGGCCGCCTTGATCGTATCGAGGCGCCCGCTAGCGATAGCGGCGATGACGGCGAGCGCGGGCAGCGCCCATAACAGATAGGTCATGCGTTAACGATAACGCGGCCTGTCGCCATCACGGCAGTTTGAACGTCCCGATCGCCTGGTTCAACTTCAGCGCCTGCTCCTTGAGGCTCTCGGCCGCGGCGGCGCTTTCCTCGACCAGCGCGGCGTTCTGCTGCGTCATCTGGTCCATGTGCGAGATGGCCGTGCCAATCTCGGAAATGCTGCTGGATTGGTATTCGGCCGAAGCCGAGATTTCGGCGATCGTGCTCGTCACGCGCTGCACGGCGCCGACGATGTCCTGCATGGTCTGACCAGCCTGCTGCACCAGGGCCGAGCCCTGGTCGACACGCGTCGTGGAGTCGGAGATCAGCGCCTTGATCTCGCGCGCAGCCTGGGCACTGCGCTGGGCCAGCGTGCGCACTTCGCCGGCCACCACGGCAAAGCCCTTGCCTTGCTCGCCGGCTCGCGCCGCTTCCACCGCCGCGTTCAACGCGAGAATGTTGGTCTGGAAGGCAATGCCGTCGATGGTGCCGATGATGTCGACGATCTTGCCGGAGCTGGCGCTGATCTCGCTCATCATCTCGACGACTTGCGAGACCACGGCGCCGCCGCGATTGGCGACGTCCGATGCGCTTTCAGCGAACTGGTTGGCCTGGCGCGCGGCCTCGGAACTCTGGCGCACGATGTCCGAGAGCTGCATCATGGACGCCGAGGTCTGCTCGATGGCCGCCGCCGCCTGCTCGGTGCGGTTGGAGAGATCGGCATTGCCGTTGGCGACTTCGGCTGCCGCGGTCTCGATCTCCTCGGAGCCCTGGCGCACGCGGCCGATGATGTCGCGCAGGCCGTCCTGCATGCGCCGCATCGATGCGAGCAGGCTGTCGGACCGGCCGTCGGCGCGCAGCTCGCGGCTCAGATCGCCCGAGGCGATCACATTGACGACCTGGGCCGCGTCCTGCGGCTCGCCGCCGAGCTGGCGCAGAATGGAGCGCGTCAGCATAAGGCCAAGACCGCCGAGCACGACGAACAGCCCGCCGCCGATCAGCAGGAAATGCCAGGCGTAGGACCAGAACGCGGTGTCGATGTCGTCGATGAACACGCCGTTGCCGACCACCCAGTTCCAGGGTTTGAAAAGCACGGCGCAGAGCAGCTTGGGCACGAGCTTGCGCGAAGGATCGTCGGGGCGCGCGACGGCGGCGGTCATGTAGGCCGTGCCGTACTTGGGCAATTCCTGGGTGTAGACATCCGACGTCATGCGGCCGTCGGGCAGCCTGGAACCCTTGTCCATGGTGCCGACCCGCTTGGCGTCGGCGTGCACCAGCATCAGGCCCTCGAGCGTGCGCACGAAAATGTAGTCGTCTTCGTGACGCAGGCCCGCCAGCGCCTCAACGGCCTGTTTCTGCGCCTGTTCGCGCGTGAGCTTGCCGCTTTGCTCGAGCGCGTAATAGCGCTGCATGACGCCTTCGGCCAGCAGCGCGGCCTTGAGGATTTCCCCTCGCCGCGATTCGAGCATGTTCTGTCGCAAGGCCTGCAGCGCAAAGCCGCTGATCAGCACGATGCCGATCAGTGCGACGGCAACAATGGAAAGAATTCGGGTGCGCATTTTCATGCTCTGTCTCCGCATACAGGGCTACGATGGAGCGATTGCGCAGTCCTGCGGTCGTCGCTATTGATTTTGCGCAATGGTAGAGCCTGAGCGCATGTCGGCTCGGCGTGAAAAGCGCTCGTGATTGGACGCAATTTTGATTTTTATTTGTTAAGGCCAACCGGGGTCGGATAATTTACTGACAAAATACTGAACAAAATGCCCTCCCTTGCTGCTTCAGGAGATATCGATGGCCAGCAAAAATACGATTTGCCTGTGGTATGACGGCGCCGCGCTGGATGCCGCGCAGTTCTATGCAGCGACGTTCGCCGACAGCGCCGTGGGCAAGATCCTCCGCGCCCCGGGCGACTATCCGGCGGGCAGGCAAGGCGACGTCCTGACGGTCGAATTCACGGTAATGGGCGTCGCGTGCCTGGGCTTGAACGGCGGCCCCGAGTTCAGGCACAACGAAGCCTTCTCGTTCCAGATCTTGACCGACGATCAGGCCGAAACGGATCGCCTCTGGAATGCGATCGTCGGCAACGGCGGCCAGGAAAGCGCCTGCGGTTGGTGCAAGGACAAATGGGGACTGTCGTGGCAGATCACGCCCCGCGCCTTGATGGCGGCGATTTCGCATCCGGATCCGGCGGCGGCCAAGCGTGCGTTCGATGCCATGATGACGATGACCAGGATCGACATTGCGAAGATCGAGGCAGCGGTGCGCGGTTGAAGTTTTGCGCGCGAACCGTGGAGCGGGCGAAGGGAGTCGAACCCTCGTCATCAGCTTGGGAAGCTGAGGTAATAGCCGTTATACGACGCCCGCGCAGAACGTCGAAGAGGCCGCATTGTAGCAGCGCCCGCGGACGCTCAGGCCGGATCGGGAGCGGGCCGGGCAAGCCCGGTCGCGTCCAGAGGGATTACCCCATGGGAGCCTGTCGCCTCGGTGCCGTTGGCACCAACTATGATTGCGGGATCATGGAGTTTGGAGACTACCTGCAGGCATGGACACAACAAATTCCAATAATGCCATTGCCTACCGGGCATTCTCGATCGGAGCGCTCCTGCGCCACGGCACGCTCCGCGAGCGCTGGGGCGCGTTGGCCGCATGGCTTGCGCTGGGAGTCGTCTGTATTCTCAGCGGGCTGGCCACGACCAGCCAGGGCTGGTACGGCATGCCCCTGGAGTTCGGCGGGGTCCATTTCTACCTCACGCTGTATGCGCCGCAGATCCTCTGCACGCTGCTGGTGCTGGGAGTGGGATGGGTGTGGGGGGCCATCCCCGCGTATGCGTCGACGCTTACGCTGGCCCTTTATGCCGGGATGCCCTGGCCATGGGCGGCCTTGTTCGCGTGCGCCGACCCGCTGGGTTTCGGCGTCATGGCCATAGGCTATCGGGCCATTCCGACGCGGCGCAATCTATCCAGCTGGTTTTCGTGGCTTTTCTACATACAACTCAGCTTTGCCGCCTCGGTCTGCAGTTCGACCGGCGCCCTCATCTGGGGCTACACCAATCACATCGACCACAGCAGCATTCTGGCGATCTGGTATGGCTGGTGGTTCGGCATTTTTCTGCAGAGCGTTTTTATTGCCGGACCGCTGATGGCCTGGCTGTGGCCAAGGATGCTGTCGTGGCGGCAGCGCTACTCGAGGCCCATTTTGAACACCCGCAAAGATGTGAGGCGACGCATTCTCTATATGCTGTCCACGGTCACGGCCGGCGTGCTGCTGTACGGGTTCCAGACCATGCAGCTGAGCGTTCACCAGTCGGAGCTGGCGCCGCCGGGCGACCTGGCCGCGCTACAGCACGCGTTGAGCCTGATACGGCAGACTCTGTGGGCCTTCTTCTGGGTTTTCGCGGTCATCATCGTATTTACCTCGCTGATGGGCTATCAGCTTTACCGGTACTACCAGGAAACGAACGATCGCTTATTGCTGGAATCAAGGAC
>CALGFL010000100.1 GCA_937881145.1 uncultured Bordetella sp. | reverse complement strand
TCTCAGTGATTGCTCGGGGCTGCGCTGGCTGGCGACGTTTGTCCGATACGCCCCACCTTCGCCTGGGGGCGTCCCGGCTACCCCTTTCGGGCGCCCCGGGCTGGCGACGAATCAAGGTTTGATTCGAGAAAGGGCTTTATTGCTTGGCGTACCAAGCCAGAAACTGCGCGGCGCCTCCGAAGCTGCGGGCGCCATTGCCGTTGATCCTGGCTCGGCCGGTAGACGGGTAAAAATCGACGGAAGGCTTGCCAGGCTGCCGGAACAGGATGGTTTCGCCGCCGTTGGTGATGCGGTGCTGGATACCACTGGCCTGGATCACCGCAGTGCTTTCCTGCTTCCAGTCTGAATGACGTTTCTGGCGATATTCCTTCATCCCATGCTGGTAATGCTTCCAGTCGAAGTCGTCATCATCGGCGCCCGCTGTCATATGACGGCCCAGGCGCGACCGACCCCGTGTTGGCGGAACGGAATATCGTCGTCCAGGCCGGCAACGCCTCCACCTGACGGCTGAGGGTGCGCGGCGTGGGTGGCCGCGCGTGCCGGTGCTGCACTTGACTGTCGTGTCGGAGGCGCGCCGCCGGAGCTGCGACGCCCTGCGTCAGCGCCCTCTTCCCCGTCACGACCGCCCAGCATCTGCATCTGGTCGGCCACGATTTCGGTGCTGTAGCGATCGGTGCCCGTGTCCTTGTCCTGCCACTTGCGAGTCCGCAGGCGCCCCTCGATGTAGACCGAGCGGCCTTTCTTCAGGTATTCGCCGGCGATCTCGGCCAGGCGGTTGTACATGACCACGCGGTGCCATTCGGTCTCTTCGCGCTTTTCGCCGCTGGCCTTGTCCTTCCACTGGCTGGTAGTGGCGATGGACACGTTGCAAATGGCGGCGCCATCGGGCGAGTAGCGCACTTCGGGATCGCGCCCGAGGTTGCCGACGAGGATGACTTTGTTGACGGATGCCATGATGGTGTCCCCAGATTGAATGAATTCAGTAATAGGTCATTATCGGCGATTTCTCCGATCCGCAGAAACCTGCTGCGGGACCGAAACATCATCCGCGGCAGACCCTGGGCGGAGCCTTGCCGCCGCTCAGGAAAGCGGCCGTAGCCCCCACGAGACCAGCAGCCAGGCCAGCGCCAGACCGGCGGCCATGATGAACACCGCGGACGAGCCGGCGTGGCCCGCCATCCAGCCACCCAGGGCCCCGCCGGAGAACAGGCCCGCGGCCTGCGCCGTATTGTAAAAGCCCAGGGCCAGGCCCTTGTAGGCGGGCGGCGCCAGGCGCGACACCAGCGAAGGCTGCAGGGCTTCCAGGATGTTGAAGGCAACGAAAAACCCCGTCAGTGCCACGATCAGCGTATGGAAATGGTGCGAGGCGGCGGGCAGCAAGCCGCACACCACCACCAGCCCGGCCACGCTGCACAGCAGGGCGCCGCGATGGGCGCGGCGCTTTTCGGCATAGATGACGCCGGGCACCATCAGCACAAAAGACGCCAGGATGACGGGCAGGTAGACCTTCCACAGCTGATCGGCCTGCAGGCCGCCGGTGCTCAGCAGCAAGGCGGGCGCGACCACGAACAGCGACACCTGGATGAAGTGCAGCGAATACACCCCGAAATTGAGCCGCAGCAGGTCGCGATGCTTGAGCACCTGGGAAGGTCGGACGGACTGCATGCTGCGGGCATCGTTGGCCGGCACCTGGGGCACCACCCAGCGGGCCAGCGCCAGGCTGGCCACGCCCAGGGCCGCGATCACCCAGAACAGGCCGCGCAGGCCCCATTCGCCCACCAGCAAAGGCGAGGCGATCAGGGAAACGGCGAAGGACAAGCCGATGGAGCCGCCCACCATGGCCATGGCGCGGGCGCGGACTTCGTCTCGGGTGGCGTCGGCCAGCCACGCGGTAATGGCGGCGGAGATGGCGCCGGAGCCCTGAATGGCGCGGCCGATGGTGATCCAGAACACATCCGGAGCCCGGGCGCAGACCACGCTGCCCGCGATGAACAGCAGCAGGCCGGTCACGACCACGGGCCGGCGGCCCCAGCGGTCCGAGGCCAGGCCGAAGGGGATCTGCATGAAGGCCTGAGTCAGGCCGTACATGCCCAGGGCCAGGCCCACGCGGGCCGGGCTGTCGCCCCCCGGCAGGCCCCGGGCCGCCACGGCGAACACCGGTAGCAGCAGGAACAGGCCCAGCATGCGGCAGGCGAACAGGCTCGCCAGCGCGATGCTGGCGCGGCGTTCGATGGAAGTGAGAGCGAGGCGGGGAGCCGACATTCAAGAGGTCTCGATGAGTGCGAGAAGGCGCCCTGACGATGCGGGCCGCCGACTTCTCGCCAGAGCCGGACAGCACCTTAGTCCGGATAGAGATGGCGCGCTATAGTAGCAAGTTGCCCTTGAAACCCGCTTACAAGCCGGCTCGTTAGAGTCACCTGGAGCCCGATGGACGCGATCCGCATCCGGGGTGCCCGCACCCACAACCTGAAGAATGTCTCGCTCGACCTGCCCCGGCACAAGCTGGTGGTGGTAACCGGGCTGTCCGGCTCGGGCAAATCCTCGCTGGCCTTCGACACCCTGTACGCAGAGGGGCAGCGCCGCTATGTGGAGAGCCTCTCGGCCTACGCGCGGCAGTTCCTGCAATTGATGGACAAGCCCGACGTGGACCTGATCGAGGGCCTGTCGCCGGCGATTTCCATCGAGCAAAAGGCCGCCAGCCACAATCCGCGCTCCACCGTGGGCACGATCACCGAGATCCACGACTACCTGCGCTTGCTGTATGCGCGGGTGGGCACGCCCTATTGCCCCGATCACGGCCTGCCGCTGCAGGCGCAGAGCGTGAGCCAGATGGTCGATGCGGTGCTGGCCTGGCCGGCCGAGACGCGCCTGGCCGTGCTGGCGCCGATCGCGCGCGGCAAGAAAGGCAGCTTCGAAGACGAATGCGCCGGCCTGCAGGCGCAAGGCTATGTACGCCTGCGCGTGGACGGCGAGATGGTCGAGCTCGATGCCATGCCGGCCCTGAAGAAGACCGAGAAGCACGACATCGACGTGGTGCTCGACCGCCTGCGCGTGCGCGCCGAGAGCACGCAGCGCCTGGCAGAAAGCTTCGAGACGGCCTTGAAGCTGGCCGACGGCCGCGCCATTGCGCTGGATATGGACAGCGGACGGGAGCACGTGTTCTCCAGCCGCTATGCCTGCCCGATTTGCAGCCACAGCCTGCCCGAACTTGAGCCGCGCCTTTTCAGCTTCAACAATCCCATGGGCGCCTGCCCCACCTGCGACGGCATCGGCCAGGTGGGCTTCTTCGACCCCAAGCGCGTGGTGGCCTTCCCCGATCTGAGCCTGGCGGCCGGCGCCATACGCGGCTGGGACAAGCGCAACAGCTTTGCCTATACCTTGCTCACGAGCCTGGCGGCGCACTACGAGTTCGACATCGACACGCCGTTCGAGGAACTGCCCGAAGCCGTGCGCGACAAGGTGCTGTACGGCTCGGGCGAGGAGGAGCTTGCCTTTCTCTACCTCAATGAAAAGGGCAAGAGCACGGTCAAGCGCCACCCTTTCGAGGGCGTGATTCCCAATTTGCAGCGCCGCTGGCTCGAAACCGAATCGGCCAACGTGCGCGAAGAGCTGGGCAAGCTGCGCAACATCAAGACCTGCCCCGACTGCGGCGGCTCGCGCCTGCGCGCCGAGGCGCGCAACGTGCTCATCGGCAACGATGCGGGCGTGGGCGAGCGCCGCGGCAAAGCGTTGTATGAAGTCGAGGCCATGCCGCTGTCGGCCTGCCTGGGCTGGTTCCAGGCGCTCGCGCTGACCGGATCCAAGCAGGAGATCGCGCAGCGCATCGTGCACGAGATCGAGGCGCGGCTGAGCTTTTTGAACAATGTGGGCCTGACCTATCTGTCGCTGGACCGCAGCGCCGACACCATCTCCGGCGGCGAGGCGCAGCGCATACGCCTGGCCAGCCAGATCGGCTCGGGCCTGACGGGCGTGATGTACGTGCTGGACGAGCCCTCCATCGGCCTGCACCAGCGCGACAACGAGCGGCTGATCGCCACCTTGAAGAGCCTGCGCGACCTCGGCAACTCGGTGATCGTGGTCGAGCACGACGAGGAGGCCATCATGGCGGCCGACCACGTGATCGACATGGGCCCGGGCGCGGGCGTGCACGGCGGCGAGATCGTCGCGAGCGGCACGCCGCAGGAGATCCTGAAGAGCCTCGCCTCGCTCACCGGGCAGTACCTCTCGGGCCGCATATCCATCCCGCTTCCCGCGCGGCGCCACAAGCCGGACGCGCGCAAGCACCTGCGCGTCGTGGGCGCGCGCGGCAACAACCTGAAGGACGTGACGGTGGACGTTCCCGTCGGGCTC
>CALGFL010000099.1 GCA_937881145.1 uncultured Bordetella sp. | reverse complement strand
AAGACGTCGGATACCTCCGTAGGCATGTATCAAAAGCAACCCAACAAGGGGCCTAAGCATATGAAGTTTCAACTCAAACCCACCAGCGCCGCTCTGATCCTGGCCGGCGTTGCCCTGGCATTCGGCCAGACCGCCTCTGCCGACGTTACCGTCAAGATCGGCAGCGCCGCGCCGCTGACCGGCGCCATCGCCCACATCGGCCAGGACCAGGCCGACGGCGCCCAACTCGCCGTCAACGAAATCAACAAGGCCGGCAATCTGGTCATCGGCGGCCAGAAGGTCATTCTGCAGCTCGACTCGCAAGACGACGCGGCCGACCCCAAGACCGGCACGCAAGTCGCCCAGAAGCTGGTTGACGACGGCGTCGTCGCCGTGGTGGGCCACCTGAACTCGGGCGTTTCGATTCCCGCCTCCAAGATTTACAGCGACAACGGCGTGGTGCAGATCACCCCGGCCTCGACCAACCCGCAATACACGCTGCAAGGCTACAAGACCACCTTCCGCGTGATCGGCACCGACGCCCAGCAAGGTCCCGCCCTGGCCAAGTACGCCCAGAAGCTGGGTATCAAGAAGGTCGCCATCGTCGACGACGCCACGGCCTACGGCCAAGGCCTGGCCGACGAGTATGCCAAGACCGCCAAGGCCGAAGGCATCCAGGTCGTGTCGCGCGACGCCACCAACGACAAGGCCACCGACTTCAAGGCCATCCTGACCAAGATCAAGGCCGAGCGCCCCGACGCCATCTTCTACGGCGGCATGGACGCCACCGGCGGCCCGTTCGCCAAGCAGGCCCAGCAGTTGGCCATCAAAGCCCGCATCATGTCGGGTGACGGCGTTTGCACCCCCGACCTGAGCAAGCTGGCCGGCAACGCCACCGACGGCATCATCTGCTCGATCGCCGGCGGCGACCTGTCCAAGATGGCCGGCGGCGCTCAGTTCGCCAAGGACCTGAAGGCTGCCTTCGGTCACGATCCGGTCGTCTACTCGCCTTCGTCGTACGACGCCGTCCACGTGATCGTCGACGCCATGAAGCGCTCGAACTCGATCACGCGCGCCGGCATCCTGGCCGCCATGCCCAAGACCAACTACAACGGTCTGACCGGCAACATCCAGTTCGACGAACACGGCGACCTGAAGGGTGCTTCGATCTCGCTGTACAAGTATGTCGGCGGCAAGATGACGCTGCTCGACGTTCTGAAGATGTAATCAGTCCGGATCATGCGGGAGCCCTCGGGCTCCCGCATGCAATCCGCCTACTGGTTTTTCTTAGTAGCGCTTTCTCCAGACTCGCCCTCATACTTGGACGGCGTTTCTCCTCTCGCTCCCCGATATTCCAGCCTACCCGCACGCCGCAAGGTGCCCGCTGGCGGGCGCGAAAGACACATCTGAATCGTCATGGACATATTCGTTCAACAAATCATCAACGGCCTGGTACTGGGCTGCATGTACGCCATCATCGCCCTGGGCTACACGATGGTGTACGGCATTCTCGGCATCATCAACTTCGCGCACGGCGATATCCTCATGATCGGCGCCATGGTCGCCTACACGACGGTCAATCTCCTGCAGCATCATTTCCCCCATCTGGGCAACGTCCCGCTCGTGCTGATCGCCCTGGTGGTATCGGCCACGGTCTGCGCCATCGTGGGCTTCACGATCGAAAAAGTGGCCTACCGGCCGCTGCGCGGCGCGCCCCGGCTGGCCCCGCTGCTTACGGCCATCGGCATGTCGATCACGCTCGAGACCATCGCCATGGTCGTGTGGTCGCCCGATCCGCTGCCTTTCCCGCAGCTGCTGCCGACCGATCCGCTCAACGTCATCGCCCAGACCGACACCGGCATCGGCGCGGTCATCTCCGGAACCGAGATCGCCATCATCGCGACGGCGTTCCTCGTCATGGGCGGGCTGCTGCTGCTGGTGCACAAGACCAAGCTGGGCCGCGCCATGCGCGCCATCGCCGAGAACCCCAACAACGCCAGCCTGATGGGCGTGAGCCCGAACTTCGTGATCTCGGCCACCTTCATGATCGGCTCGGCGCTGGCCGCTCTGGCCGGCCTGATGATGGCCCTGGAATACGGCCACGTGCACTTTTACATGGGCTTCATCCCCGGCCTGAAGGCCTTTACCGCGGCAGTGCTCGGCGGCATCGGCAACCTGGGCGGCGCCATGGTGGGCGGCATCGTGCTGGGCCTGATCGAACAGTTGGGCGCCGGCTATGTCGGCGGCCTTACCCACGGCGTCTTCGGCAGCAACTATCAAGACGTCTTCGCATTCATCGTGCTGATCATCGTGCTGGTCTTCAGGCCCTCCGGCCTGCTGGGCGAACGTGTGGCCGATCGCGCTTAAAGGAGGCCACGACATGAACGCCAACAAAAAACTCCTCCTGTACGTCGTCTACGCGGCACTGATCCTGCTCATCCCCGAAATCGTCGGCACCGTCGGCGGCAATTACTGGGTGCGCGTGCTCGACTTCGCCATGCTCTACGTGATGCTGGCGCTGGGCCTGAACGTCGTGGTGGGCTTCACCGGCCTGCTCGACCTGGGCTACATCGCGTTCTATGCCGTGGGCGCGTACACGGCGGCGCTGCTGTCCTCGCCGCACCTGCCCACCAACTTCGAGTGGATCGCCCACGCGCTGCCCGGCGGCATGCACACGCCCTACCTCATCATCGCGGTGATCGGCATGGCGTTGGCGGCCTTCTTCGGCATCCTGCTGGGCGCGCCCACGCTGCGTCTGCGCGGCGACTATCTGGCCATCGTGACGCTGGGCTTCGGGGAGATCGTGCGCATCTTCATGAACAACCTGTACAGCCCGATCAACTTCACCAACGGCCCGCAAGGCGTCAACAACATCGATGCGGTGCACTTCGGCGGCTTCAGCCTGGCCACGGACCACAAGCTGTTCGGCTTCACGCTCACCGGGTCCATGCAGTACTACTACCTGTTCCTGGCCGGCTCGCTGCTTGTGATCGCGGTGTGTACCCGCCTGCAAAGCTCGCGCATCGGCCGCGCCTGGGCCGCCATCCGCGAGGACGAGCTGGCCGCCAAGGCCATGGGCATCAACACCCGCAACATGAAACTGCTGGCCTTCGCCATGGGTGCTTCTTTCGGCGGCCTGGCCGGCTCCATGTTCGGCGCCTTCCAGGGCTTCGTCTCGCCCGAGTCGTTCACCTTCTGGGAATCGACCGTGGTGCTGGCTTGCGTCGTGCTGGGCGGCATGGGGCACATCCCGGGCGTGATCCTGGGCGCCATCCTGATGTCGGTGCTCCCGGAAGTGTTGCGGGTCACCGTGGGGCCGCTGCAGCAAAGCCTGTTCGGCCACGAGTACATCAGCCCCTCCATCATCCGCCAGGGCGTGTATGGCATCGCCATGGTGGTCATCATGCTCTATCGCCCCGCAGGCTTGTGGCCGGCGCCCAGGCATGAAGACCGCATCGCCAAGCTGAACAAGCAGAACGGCAAGCAGGCGGCTGCATAAAGCCCATATCCATACAGAATCACGCAAAGCAATATGAGCCAAGATATCCGACTTTCCGTCACGGGCGTGAACAAGCGCTTCGGCGGCCTGCAGGCGCTCTCCGACGTGGGCCTGAAGATCCAGGCCGGCGAGATCTACGGCCTGATCGGCCCCAACGGCGCCGGCAAGACCACGTTCTTCAACGTCATCACCGGCCTGTACACGCCCGACTCGGGCGAGTTCGTCCTCGAAGGCAAGCCCTATACGCCGACGGCCGTGCACCAGGTCACCCAGGCCGGCATCGCGCGTACCTTCCAGAACATCCGCCTCTTCGGCGGCATGACCGCCCTGGAAAACGTCATGGTGGGCCGCCACGTGCGCACGCACCAGACCATCATAGGCGCGGTCTTTCGTACGCCGGCAGAGCGCCGCGAAGAAAAGGCGATCCGCGAGCGGGCCATGGAACTGCTCGATTACGTGGGTATTACGCAATACGCCCACTACACCTCGCGCA
>CALGFL010000098.1 GCA_937881145.1 uncultured Bordetella sp. | reverse complement strand
CGCGCAAGGAATCCTCATGCAAGACCCGCACATCGAATCCCTGCTCGTCACCGTCCATGGCAAGGTGCAGGGCGTGGGCTATCGCCACGCCACCGTGCGCCGCGCCCACCTGCTGGGCGTTACCGGCTGGGTGCAGAACCTGCCCAACGGCACGGTCGAAGCCCTGGTGCAGGGCACGCCCGACCAGGTCGACCAGATGCTCGAATGGATGCGCCGCGGCCCGCCGGCCGCCGTGGTGAACGAACTCGAAAGCGAGCGCCGGTTCCTGGACAAGCGCTACGTTCGCTTCGAACAGGTGTAGCGGCTACCCGCACGCCACTACAGCTTGGGTGCCTGCTTCCAGAACTGCGTGGCCTGCTCGAAAGCGTGCGCCAGCTGCAGCACGCCCCATTCGTCGCGATGGCGGCCGACGATTTGCAGGCCCACCGGCAGGCCCTGATCGGTAAAGCCGCAAGGCACGGAAATCGCGGGATGGCCGGTCAGCGTGACGTAGTAGCTCGAACGCATCCAGTCTATGTAATTGCGCATCGGCGTGCCGGCGATTTCGGTGGGATATTCGGTTTCCACCGCGAAGGGCGTCACCTGGCTCACCACGCCGATCATGAATTCGTACTTTTCCATGAAGACGTGCGTGCGCTCGAACAGCGCGGCCCGCTCGCGCTCGGCGTGGACCAGCGCCTGGGCCGATTGGCTCAGGCCCAGCTCGGTATTCCAGATCACCGTCTGCTTGGTCTTGTCACGATGGGCGCGCACGGTCTCGCCCAGCGAGATGGCGAAGATCTGCGCGCGCAGCGCATGAAACGCGGCGTCGGCATCGCCGAAATCGGGGCAGGCCTCGTCGACCTTGCAGCCCAACGTCTCGAACACCGGCAGCTGCGCCTGGATCGCCCGCAGCACCGCCGGCTCCACCGGCAGCCCGCCCCAGGACAGCGCGCAGGCGATGCGCGTGCCGGCAAAGTCGCGTTCCAGCGAACTGGCGAAGCGAAACGGATCCTGCTCGATGCTGATCGGATCGCGCGCATCGGGTCCGGCCAGCGCGGCCAGCATCAACGCGGCATCGGCCACAGTGCGCGCCATGGGGCCGGCCACCGTCAGCGTGCTGTACGGCGTGAGCGAAGGCCACTGCGGCACACGGCCCGGCGAGGGGCGCAGGCCCACCACATTGCAGAAATTGGCGGGGTTGCGCAGCGAACCGCCCATGTCGGTGCCGTCGGCCAGGGGCAGGATGCGCGCGGCCAAGGCCGCCGCCGCGCCACCACTGCTGCCGCCGCAAGTGCGGCTCAAGTCGTACGGGTTGCGCGTGGCGCCGAACACCGGGTTGAACGTGTGCGAACCCGCGCCGAACTCCGGCAGATTGGTCTTGCCCACCGTGATCGCGCCGGCCTCTTGCTGGCGCGTCACCGCCAGGCTGCTGCGCTCGGGCACGAAATCGCGGTGTACCGGCGAGCCGTGCGTGGTGCGCATGCCCGCCGTAAAAAAGCTGTCTTTATGCGCCACCGGCAGACCATGCAAAAGACCCAGCGGCTTGCCCGCGGCCTGCGCGGCGTCGGCCGCGTCGGCCTGGCGCAGCGCCCCCTCGGCATCGAGCGTGACGATGGCGTTTATCGCCGAATTGCGCGCTTCGATATTGATCAGATGGGCCTCTACCACCTGCCGCGCGCTCAAGTGCCCGATTTCGATCTCGGCGCGCATTTGCAGCGCCGTCATTTCGCATATCGACTTACTATCCATGCTGCTTCCCCCTATTGCCAGACCACTATACCCCCCATGCGCCTGCAAATCCTGTCCGATCTGCATCTCGAATCCAACCCCGATTTCACCTTCGCGCCCGAGCCTGACGTAGACCTGCTGGTGCTGGCGGGCGACATCGGTTCATACCAGGCAGGCTCGGCGCTCGACGGCGCGGATTTCGGCCTGGAACGCTACGCGCCCCTGGGGCGTGAAGCCCGTTGGCCCAAAGTGCTGTACGTGCCCGGCAACCATGAATTCGACGGCCTGGACTTCGACGAAACCATGCTGCGCCTGCGCCAGACCTGCAAACGCCTGGGCATCATCTGGCTGGAGAAGGAAACCGTCGTCCTCGACGGCATCCGCTTTGTCGGCACTACGCTCTGGTCCGACTTCGAGGCCCTGGCCTCGCGGCAAAAAACCGAAACGCTTCGGCTGCAGCAACTCGAAAAAGCCTATCGCGCAGCCAACTTCTATCTCAGCAAGAACACCACCTTGCGCGACGGCCAGCCCGTGCTGGCCGAAGACATGCGCCAGTTCGGCCTGGACTGCCACGCCTGGCTGCGCCAGGCCTTGTCGCAGCCCTATGACGGCACCACGGTGGTGGTGACGCACTTCGCGCCGACCTTGCTCAGCGCCGATCCGCGCTATGGCCTCTCGCCCGGCACGGCAGGGTTCTGCAACGCGCTGGACGATCTGCTGCCGCACGCCGATCTGTGGATACACGGGCATCTGCATTGCCCGCACGATTACCGCGTGGCGGGGCGGCGCGGCGGACGCGACGTATCCTGCCGCGTCGTGGCCAATCCGCTGGGCTATGCGGGCAAGGGCGAACAGGAAGGCTTCCGGCCCGACTGGGTGATCGAGCTGCCCTAGCGAAATCGGCGGCTTGCGCGCTAAAACCCCAGCTCGGACAGGCCCGGATGCGCATCCGGACGGCGGCCCAGAGGCCAGAAGTACTTCCGATCCGCCTCTTTAATCGGCAGGTCGTTGATGCTGGCATGGCGATGCGTCATCAGACCCTGTTCGTTGAACACCCAATTCTCGTTGCCGTAGCTGCGATACCAGTGGCCGGCGTCGTCATGCCATTCGTACGCGAAGCGCACGGCAATGCGATTGCCTTCGACCGCCCATAGTTCCTTGATGAGGCGGTAATCCAGCTCGCGCGCCCATTTGCGCTCGAGAAAAGCCTGCGCCTGAGCTCGCCCCGAGACGAACTCGGCGCGATTGCGCCAGCACGTGTCCGGGCTGTAGCCCAGGACCACGCGAGCCGGATCGCGGCTGTTCCATGCGTCCTCCGCCAGACGGATTTTCTGGATGGCGGTTTCGCGGGTAAACGGGGGAAGAGGGGGGCGGGCTTCGGTTTCCATGGCGGCTCCTGTTGATGGCGCGTGGCGCTTGCGAGTTTCCCTCAAAACCACATGGGCATGAAAGATACCCATTCTCCCAAGTTGCATAAGCGAGTTGCCTGGCCGGAATTGTGAACCTGGTTTAAATGATGTATCGTAAATACATGTTATGTGCCGACTGACCCGGGAACCGATCCGACATGCGCCTTACCGTCTACACCGACTACACGCTTCGGGTCATGATGTATCTCGCCCTGAAGTACCCGAGCGGCGATGTCGCGACAATCGACGAAATCTCGCAGGCCTACAAGATCTCGCGCAACCATCTGATGAAGATCATCCATGAGCTCAGCCAGGTCGGTCTCATCGAGACAACGCGCGGCCGGGCCGGCGGCGCCCGCCTGGCGCGCGAACCCAAGGAGATTTCCGTGGGAGAAATCGTGCGCGTTGCCGAGAAAGACTTTTCCGTCGTGCGCTGCCACGACAAGACCGTTGCGCACGACTGCGCAATTTTTCCGGCCTGCGACATCAAGCGCAGGTTCTACAGGGCGGTCGAAGCCTTTCTCCAGGAGCTCGACACGATGACGCTGCGGGAGGCCATTTCCGCGCCTGCCGTTGCGGCCTCCGCTTTAGGTGTCGTCAGTCGCCGCGAACGAGCGCCAGCGGCCGTGTTGCACCCGCGAACGGGCCGCAAGATTTCCCGCCGGGAAACGACGTGAGCGTGAAATGAAACTGGACCGTCTTTTCAACCCCGCCCCTTCTTTCGACGAACCGATCGAGATGCTCAAGGCGTGCCACGAGCGCATCGCCGCGCAGTGCGGGACGCTCGAGAAACTCGTCGCGCACCTGCCTTTGCATGGCCCGGACACGCAGGCGCAGCAAGCGGCCAGAAACGTCATGCGTTATTTCGACGTGGCGGGCCCGCATCACCATGCCGACGAGGAGCAGGACCTTTTTCCGATGCTGACCGAGATCGGCGAACGCCTGCATTCGCCGGTGCGTGAGCCAATTGCCGCATTGCTTGGCGAGCATCGTGCCCTGGAGACCGCATGGGCGCAGTTGCGCGCCGTGCTCGCCGACATCGCCCAAGGAAGATCGGTGCCGCTCGAACAAGCCCTGGTGGCTGCCTTTGTCGGCGCGTATCGCAGCCACATAGCCCGGGAGGAACGCGAAATTCTGCCGTTTGCTGAGGCGCACCTCGACGAGCGGCAGCGCGCCGAGTTGAGCAAGACCATGGTGGCCCGGCGCACCGTCGCGCCCTGATAACAGCCCCCATTATCAACTTTTTTCAGGAGAAACAGCCATGCAAAATCCCGCCGATGCCCTTCCCATTCTTGCGCAGCAATATGTTTTCGACGCGCGCGGCATCGCCAAACGCTTTCGTCACGCAGCCATTTTCGGGGCGCTCGATGCGCTGCGACCCGGCGAGACGATGCGCTTCGTCAACGACCACGACCCGCTGCCGCTCCTGGCCCAGATCGAGCAGCACTTCGGGCCGCGCGTGGATATCGGCTACGTCACTCGCGAGCCGGGCAATATCGTGCTGGACTTCGCCGTAAAAGCGCAATGAGGTCTTCATAGTTCAGGACGCCTCCCAGGGCCGGAGAAACTCGACAACAAGAAACGGAGTGCGTGAACCAGGGTGTGCCGGCAAACTGCCGCGGTCTAAAGGACCACACACCATGCAACCGCATCCGCTTCCCCGCTCAGTCCTGAACCTGGCCTGGTCGAACCTGGCCGCACAATCGGCCGAACAATTGAGCCTCGCGGCAGCGCCGCTCGTCGCCGTCTTGACGCTCTCGGCCGGCACCGCGCAGATCGGCACGCTGACTGCCATGCAGACCCTGCCGTTTCTGCTGCTTTCCATGCCGATGGGTGTGCTGGCGGACCGGCTGCCCGGACGACGCCTGATGGTCTGGAGCGAAGGGCTGCGCCTGCTGGCGCTGCTGGCCACGTTCGCCCTGCTGCAATCTTCGAGCCTGACCATCGCCTGGCTGGCCGCCCTCGGCTTTATCGGTGCCATCGGCACCGTCGGCTTCAGCGTGACGGCTCCGGCCCTGGTGTCGTCGCTCGCTCCACGCGCCGCCCTCGGGCGGGCCAACGCCAGATTGGAATTGGCCCGCAGCATGGCGTTCGCCGCCGGCCCCGCGATCGCCGGTGCACTGGTTTCCTGGGCTGGCGCCTCGACCGCCTATGTGCTCGGGGCCGCGCTGTCGGCCGCCGCAATCGGCCTTCTGCTGCGGCTGGCCGCCCCCGAATCGACGGCACCGCGCGCGCCGCGCCGGCCCCCCCTGCGCGACGTCGCCGAAGGCGCCGCGTTCGTGTGGCGGGACGCCTTGCTGCGGCCGATCCTGTTCACGGGTGTGATCTTCAACATCGCCTGGTTCGTCCTGCTGGTCGTCTATGTGCCTTATGCCGTCCACACGCTCGGACTGAACGCCGGTGAAGTGGGCGGCACCCTGGCCCTGTACGGCGTGGGCATGTGCGTCGGAGCGCTCCTGACGCCGCGCATCCTCGCCTGGCTGCCCTTGGGGCGGGCCATCCAGATCGGCCCCCTCTGCGGCGCGCTGGCCGCCGCGAGCCTGGCGACGACCTTGCTGATGCCCAGCGTCTGGCTGGCCAGCCTGTGCTTCTTTCTGCTGGGGGCCGGCCCCATTGTGTGGACCATCGCAACCACGACGCTGCGCCAGAACATCACAGCCGATGCCTTGCTCGGCCGCGTATCGGCGGTCTTTCTCACCGCCAACACCGGCGCCCGCCCCATAGGCGCTGCGCTGGGCGGCCTGATCGGCGCGCACTGGGGCGAGTCGGCCTGCCTCACGGTCGCGCTCGCCGGCTTCATCCTTCAAGCCATTGTCATCACCTGCTCATGCGCGGCTGCATTGCGGCAGATGCCGGCATCGCCCGCGTAACGGCCAGGCGCCCAAACGATCTCAAGCAGCGTTGCCGTCTTCAAAGAAAATCGCAAGACCGAATGCCGTTTCGGGGGGGATGCCAAGACCTGCGCGCGTCGCGGCGAAATGAATGCCGGATCGCGCCAGGCGTTCGGCCTGTGCCTTGGCGTCGGGCACGCGGATCGTCACGGAGTGGAGCTGCAGTCCGGCCCGGCCGCTTGGGTCAGGGCGGATCGTCAGCGCCCCCTCGCGCAGGTCGATGGACAAAAGACCCCGCGCATCCTGCCGCGCCGCCGATCCGCCGAACGTGCTGAAAAAGAATTGATGCATCGCAGGAGACGCCGCAGTCATGCCGACCGAGGCGATCGCGATCGCTCCGTTGTCATGCTGCTGGAACGTCGGGTTCCAGAAGTTCTCGGGAAAATGCTGCTGGCAAACGAAAAAACCGGCCATCGGTGCCTGGGCGTCGGACGCGAAGGCAAGCGTGAACGCGACCTGGGTTTCGCTGCCGTCCGGCCGACGTCCCTTGCGTTCGAAGAAGAACGGCTCGAACGATCCCAACCCCTTCTCGGAAAACAATGCGGCGTCGGCGACCGCATCGTCGCTGTCCAGGGCCAGCATCGCCAGCCCTTCGCGCTCGCGCAGATAGTCGCGCACGAAGCCGCCGAAGCTAAAGCGCCCCGGCGCATGATCCGCGATCGCCTCCGCGTCGGGCACCACCGTTATCAATTCGATGAAGGAATTGCCGAACTGGATCAACCGGTTTTCGGTGCCCCAGGGATGACGGTTGCGCGCCCCCACCTGAAAGCCCAGGCGCTGGTAAAAAGCGCCGGCGGCATCCAGGTCGTGCACGGCGACCACCACATGGTCGATGCGTCGCGGCGTTTGGCTCATGCTGTCTCCAGTCCAGGCAAAATCAGCGGTTCACGGGCACGCCATAAGCGCTGATTATCCGCGCGTCCTGTTCCGCCGCCGAAAAAAACTCCCACATCAACCCGTTCACGTCGTTGCTGCTCGAATAGTCTTGCGCCGCATCGTCCTCAAACCCGATGTGCCGCAATTGGCCGGCCATTTCCGGTTTTTCGTTGATCGAAAAATTGAGCAGATCGGTACGCCACATCGCGTACTGACCCGGCACAACAGCGGACGGCGGCTGCCCGAGGCGGGCGCTGTAATCGGAGATGGATGCTTCGAGGTCGGCAACAGCCAAGGCAATGTGAAAACGCTTCATGATGGGCTCCATAAACTGTGGCCCCCCAGTGTATGGACCGCGCGTCGGCGCAAACAGGCCAACAGGCATACTGGTATGGATATTACCCGGCAACCGGCCGGCCGCATCAACCGGCAAAACTTGAAGCGCCCGGGAACCAGCGCCGGCATATTTGCTGGCCTAGCCTTCGAACCGTCCGACTTGCGATGTTCGGTTCAAACGGGCTCTTATTCAGCTTAAGAAGGATTTGTTGTTTTCAGTCGGGCCATCTTAAATGGCTCACTATGCAACCACATCGGACGATTTGGCTCGGACCT
>CALGFL010000097.1 GCA_937881145.1 uncultured Bordetella sp. | reverse complement strand
GCGGCGCGAACAGGCCCAGGCCCATCGAGAGAATCACCACCATGGCATAGTGCACCTCGTTGACCCCCATCTGGCGCGCGATGGGAAACAGCAGCGGCCCGAAGAGCACGATGACCGGGATGCCTTCCAGAACGCTGCCCAGAAGAACGAAGACCCCGATGGAGACCAGCAAAAAGCCGTTGGCACCGCCCGGCAGGGCCGCCATCCACGCGGCCAGGTCGCGGGAGAAACCCGACTGCGTCAGCCCCCAGGCCATGGACGTGGCCGCGCCGACGATGAAGAGGATGGCGCCGGACAGCGCGGCGGTCTCGACCAGCATGGCGGGCAGGCGCTTCCAGTCGAAGCAGCGATAGAACAGCAGGCCCGTCAGCACCGAATACACGATGCCTATCGTCGACACTTCGGTGGCCGTGGCCACGCCCTCGACCACGGCAGCGCGGATCAGCACCGGCAACACCAGCGCCGGCGAGGCCTTGAGCAACGAGCGCCCGATCTCGCCCGAGGACGCGCGCCGCGCCTGGCTCGGGGCCTGGTGGCGGCTGCGCGCCCACACGATCAAGCCCAGCGTCAGCCCCAGCGCGGCTCCGGGCAACATGCCGCCGGTGAACAGCGCGGCGATCGACACGCCCGTCACCGATCCGATGGTGATGAGCACGATGCTGGGTGGAATGGTCTCGGTCTGCGCGCCGGTGCACGACAGCAGGGCCGCCAGATCGCCGGGCTTGGCGCCGCGCTGCTTCATTTCGGGAAACAGCGCCGGCGCCACCGCGGCCATGTCGGCCACCTTGGAGCCCGAGATGCCCGAGACCAGGTACATGGAGCCGATCAGCACATACGACAGCCCGCCGCGCACATGGCCCAGCAGGCTGGCCAGAAAGCCGACCATGGCGCGCGCCATGCCCGTCATCTCCATGAGCTGGCCCAGCAGGACGAACATGGGCACGGCCAGCAGGATCAGGCTCGACATGCCTTCGTTCATCCGGCCCACCATGACCAGCAGGGGCGTCTGCGTGGTCAGGGCGAGATAGCCGAACGTGGACAACGCGAACGAGAACGCGATCGGCACACCGAGAAAGACGTTCACCGAAACGACGCCCACGAAGAAGATCACGAGATTGAACTTGCCCAGCGGCGCCAGCAAGGGCTGGGCGAGCCAGAACAGCAGCACGGCGGTCGCCACCGCGGCCAGCGCCGCGGCGATATCGCGCGGCCGGCCGACGGCGACCAGGCGCAGCAGCCCGAACAGCAGCATCAGGCCGAAACCGACGGGTAGCGCGGAAGAACCCCAGGCGCTGGAAATGTCGAGCGCCGGCGTCGATACCATGGCGTCTTCGGCGGCGTATTCGAATGCATGCGGCAGGATCAGCGCCAGGAAGGCGATCGACACGCCGATGGCCATGACGTCGAGCAAGGCGCGCGCGCCGGGCGAAACGCGCGCGATCACCACGGTCATGCGCATGTGCTCGCCGCGGCGCAGAGCCACCACCGAACCCAGCATGGACAGCCACAGGAACAGCATGCCGGCCAGCTCGTCGGACCATACCAGCGGGTTGTGAAACGCATACCGCGCCACCACGCCGGAAAACAGCACGGCGATCTCGGCCAGCACCAGCACGGCGCAGACGGCTTCGATCAGGCGGCCGAGCGCCCGGTCGCAGCCGGCCACGAGGCCGCGCTTGCCGGCGCTGCCGGCCTGGCAGGTGGAAGCCGCGTACATCGCCTCAGGCCAGCTTGCCGACGGCGCCTTCGAGCTGGCTCCATGCCTGCTCGCCGAACTTGCCGCGCCATTCCTTGTAGAACCCGGCGTTGCGCAGCGCGGCCTGGAAGCTGTCGGACTTGGTCGCGTTGAACACCATGCCCTTGCTCTGCAGGTCGGACTGGATCGACTCGTTCATCTTGCGCAAGTCTTCGCGCTGCTTCACGCCGGCGTCGTTGAACGCGGTCTCCCACAGCGTGCGCAGATTCGCGGGCAGCTTGTCGAACGCGCGCCCGTTGGCGATGAACCAGTAGCCGTCCCAGATGTGGTTGGTGAGGGAGCAGTACTTCTGCACTTCGTACAGCTTGCCCGACTGGATGATGGCCAGCGGGTTTTCCTGCGCATCGACAATATGCGTTTGCAGCGACGTGTACAGCTCGCTGTACTGCAGGCTGGTCGGAGACGAGGACAGCGCCTTGAACATCGAGATGCTCAGCGGGCTGACCGGAACGCGGATCTTCAGGCCGTGCAGATCGGCAGCCGTCTGCACCGGCTTGGAGCTGGTCGTGACCTGGCGAAAGCCGTTGTCCCACATCTTCTCGAAGGTGTGGAGGTGGGCTTTGTCGATCTGCTGGCGCACGAAAGCGCCCAGCTTGCCGTCCATGGCGGCCCACACCTGGTCGTAGCTGGAAAACGCGAACCCCACGGCACTGATGGCCGCCTCGGGAACGACCGTGGCGATGACCAGCGCCGACGGCGTGTAGAGCTCGACGGCGCCGGCGCGCACCTGCGTCAGCATGTCGGTATCGCCGCCCAGCTGATTGTTGGGGAAGATATTGATCTGAAGCTGGCCGTCGGATTCCTTCTTGATGCGGTCGGCGGCCTCCTGCGCGCGCACGTTCAGCGGATGCGACATCGGCAGGTTGTTGGCGTACTTGTAAACGAACTGGGGCGCGGCGCGGGCAAACCGCGGCACGCCCAGATACAGGGCGGGCGAGGCGGCGAGAGTCTTCAGAAAAGTACGGCGTTTGGCGAACACAGGGGTCTCCTTGAAAACGGGGCGATGTACCGCTTGCCGGCCGCCGCCTCTTCGTTGCCCACAATTTACCGCTGGGTCTAGAATTGGAAAAACAGAAAATTCGAATGGATTAAGCGATGAAAGAGATAAATCTGTCGACCCGGGACCTGCGCGCCTTCCTGGCCCTGGCCGAACAGCACAGCTTCACGCGCGCGGCACGCGTGTGCCATCTTTCGCAATCGGCCTTCAGTTCGCTGATCCGCGCCATCGAAGAAACGCTGGGCGCGCGACTGTTCGACCGCGACACGCGCAATGTCGAACTCACTCCGCAGGGCGTGATGCTGGAACAATCGGCGCGCCGCATGGTGGGCCAGTTCGACGAAATGGTCGACGACTTTCGCGGCTACGCCACCTTGCGCAAGGGCCGCGTCGCGATCGCCGCCCTGCCCTCGCTGGCCGCCGGGTGGCTGCCCGGCGTGTTCGCCGAATTCCGCCGCCGCCATCCCGGCATCGGCCTGGAGCTGGCCGACGTGCTGTCGGCACCCTGTCTGGATCTGGTGCGAACGGGCCGGGTGGATTTCGCCCTGGCTTCGTCAGACGCCCAGGCCCAGGATCTGGAATCCCGCCTGCTGTGCAACGACCACTTCCATCTGGTGTGCCGGCAAGATCATCCCTTGGCCAGCCGGACCCGGATCGGCGTACAGGATCTCGCCCAGGCGCCGTTCATCCACCTGGCCCGCTCACACAGCGTGCGCAGGCAGCTCGAGCACGCTTTCGATCCCATGCCCATGAACACCGTGCTGGAAGTCGAGCAGTTGGCCACGCTGACCGGCATGATCGCCGCGGGCATAGGCGTCACCGTGGTGCCGGCGCTGACTTTGTACGAACTGGATCGCCCCGGGCTGGTGAGCCGGCCGATAAAGGCCCTGGGGCTGGTGCGCAAGATACGCCTGGTCAAGCGGCGCGGCGCCAGCCTGTCGCCCGCGGCGGAGCAGCTCTACGCCTTGATGCTGCAGATGCGCCCCAGGACCGACGCCGTTGCGCGCGCGGCCCAGCGCCGCGCCGCCACGCCTCGGCGCGGCGCGCAGGCCTGATCTCTCAGCGCCCGCCGGATACGTCGATGAATGTGCCGGTGGTGTAGGAAGCCTCGTCCGAACACAGCCACAGCACGGCCGCGGCCACTTCCTCGGGCGTGCCGCCGCGCTGAAGCGGTATGGAAGCGCTCAAGCGGTCGACCCGCCCTGGCTCGCCGCAATCGGCGTGGATGTCGGTGCGGATGAGGCCCGGCCGGACCGCGTTGACGCGTATGCCATCGCCGGCGACTTCCTTGGCCAGGCCCACCGTCAACGTGTCCACCGCCCCCTTGCTGGCGGCGTAGTCTACGTATTCGTTGGGCGAACCCAAGCGGGCCGCCATGGACGAGAGGTTGACGATGGCGCCGCCGCGGCCGCCGTGACGCGGCGCCATGCGGCGCACGGCTTCGCGGCAGCACAGAAAAACGCCGAGCACATTGGTGTCCAGGATGCGGCGGATCCGCTGCACGCTCATTTGCTCGACCTTGGCCTGCAAATCCAGCACGCCGGCGTTGTTGATCAATGCGTCGAGCCGGCCGTAGGTCTCCTGCACGTGCTCGAACAAAGCCAGGATCTGGTCTTCGCGCGCCATGTCGGCCTGCACGGCCATGGCCTCGCCGCCCTGCTCGCGTATGGCCTGGACCACCGCCCCGGCGGCGTCGCTGCGCCGGTGGTAGTTGACGCACACCGCGTAGCCGCGGCTTGCCGCCAGTAGCGCCACCGCGGCGCCTATGCCCCGGCTGGCACCGGTGACGAGCATGACTTTGGATTGCGTTGCCATGATGCGGTGCCTCTTTTCTTGAAATGCGGCTGCCTGCCCGGACGCATCATTCGACATGCACGCGGGGTTCGCCCGCGCGCATGTCGCCGACGACGGCGGCGTGGCCGAAGCCCTGGCTGCGGAAGATGTCGAGCACGCGCTCGGCCTCTTGCGGGGCGCATGCCACCAGCAGGCCGCCCGAGGTCTGAGGATCGGTGAGCAGCGCGCGCGCCGCGTCGTCCACGCCGGCGCCCAGGCGTATCGACTCGCCGTACGAAGTCCAGTTGCGCGCCGACGCGCCGGTGATCACGCCCTGCGCGGCATAAGCCTGCGCCTGCTCCAGCCAAGGCAGATCGGCCAGGCGCACATGCGCGGCCAGGCCCGCGCCGCGCGCCATCTCCAATGTATGGCCCAGAAGGCCGAAGCCGGTGACATCGGTGATGGCGTGCACGCCCGCCAGCTCGGAGAAGGCCGCGCCGGGTTTGTTGAGCAGCGTGGCGGCTTCGATCATGGCGCGATAGCCGGCCGCATCCAGCAGGTTTTTCTTGAGCGCGGCCGACATAATGCCCACGCCCAGGGGCTTGCCCAGAATCAGCACGTCGCCCGCGCGCGCATCGGCGTTGCGCTTGACGCGTTTGGGGTGCACCAGGCCCATGGCAGCCAGGCCGTAGATGGGCTCGACCGAATCGATGGAATGGCCGCCCGCCACCGGGATGCCTGCTTCGGCGCACACCGCTTCGCCGCCGCGCAGCACGTCGGCGATGACTTCGTGCGGCAGCACGTTGATGGGCATGCCCACGATGGCCAGCGCCAGGATGGGCGTGCCGCCCATGGCGTAGACGTCCGACAGCGCATTGGTCGCGGCGATGCGGCCGAAGTCGTAGGGATCGTCGACGATGGGCATGAAGAAATCGGTGGTGGCGATCAGCGCCTGCTCGTCGTTCAGGCGATAGACGGCCGCGTCGTCGGCGGTTTCGTTGCCCACCAGCAGATCCGCGCAGGGCTTGAACATGGGCGCATGACGGGCCAGCAAGGCCGACAGCACGCCGGGGGCGATTTTGCAGCCGCAGCCGCCGCCGTGCGAAAGCGAAGTCAGGCGCGGCGTGGCGCAAGAAGAGGGTGGCATCATGGAAGTACCTTGAATTGGCGTCGATTAGAATAATACTTATGAACCGTCGTGACTTTCTTCGCCTGTCTTCCGCCGCCGGCGCCCTGTCGGCGAGCGGCCTGAGCTTTGCTCGAGGCCCCCAAGCCGCCCAGATGGAATCTGGCTGGCGCACCTTCGAACTCGTTACCGAAATCCAGGTGCGCGACCCGGGCAAGCAGGCCCGCGTCTGGGTGCCCGTGCCGTTCGCGCAAAACACCGACTACCAGCGCAACGCGCAGACCTCCTGGCAGGTCCAGGGCCAGGGCACGGCGGCACTGGTCCGGGTGCCCGGCTACGATGTGCAGACGGTAGTCGCGCAATGGCCCGACGGCACCGCCGATGCGCAGCGCAGCGTGACCGTCACCAGCCGCTTCCAGACCCGCAACCGCCGCGTCGACCTGAGCCTGCCGCCCAATCGGCGCGCGCCGCGCGAAAGCCGCCAGACACTGCACCGCTATCTGCAGCCCACCGCCCTGCTGCCCACCGACGGCATCGTCAAATCCACCGCCGACCAGATCACGCACGGCCTGCGCGGCAACGTCGCCAAGGCGCGCGCCATCTACGAATGGGTGGTGGACAACACCCACCGCGTCGCGGACACCCCCGGCTGCGGCCTGGGCGACGTGCGCTACATGCTCGTCACCCACAATATGGGCGGCAAGTGCGCCGACATCAGCGCGGTCTTCGTCGCTTTGTCGCGCGCCGCGGGCGTGCCGGCCCGCGATGCCTACGGCATCCGCGTGGCCGATTCCCAGCTGGGCTACAAGAGTCTGGGCAAATCGGGCGACGTGACGCACGCGCAGCACTGCCGCGCCGAGTTCTACGCCGAAGGCTACGGCTGGGTGCCGGTCGATCCGGCCGACGTGCGCAAGGTCATGCTCGAAGAACCCCCGCGCAACCTGCCCATGGACAATCCTCAGGTGCAGGCCGCGCGCGTCATGCTGTTCGGTTCCTGGGAAATGAACTGGGTGGCCTACAACCACGGCCACGATGTTTCGCTGCCCGGTTCGCTGCTGCCCGCCATCCCCTTCCTGATGTACCCCAACGGGGAAACTCGCGCGGGCCGCATGGACAGCCTGGATGCCGACGACTTCCGCTATCGCATCCACGCGCGCCAGATCTCCGCGTAATTCAGGCGTCGATCCCGTGAACGCATTCAGACGCCGCTTGTTGCAGGCAGGCCTGGCCGGCGCGGCCGTGCCCGTCCTGCACGCCGCCCGCGCCGCGGCGCCCGCGCAGAACGCGGCCGCCGTATCCGCCGAAGAAGCCGCGCTCAAGGCCGCCACCGGACCGGATTGGGCAATGTGGAAAGGCGGCCCCCCGCCCGCGCTCGACCTGCCCGACATGCAAGGCCGTCTGCACGGCCTGGACGAGTTGCGGTCAAGCGTGACGATCGTGACCTTCTGGGCCACCTGGTGCGCCCCCTGCCGGCAGGAGATCCCCATCATGTCGGCCCTGGCCGACCGTTATCGCGAGAAGGGTTTGCGGCTGGTCGCCGTCAACGACGCCGAAGCGCCGGAAAGAATCGACGCATTTCTGACCAGGCTGCCCATCGCCGGGCTGGTCCTGCACGACCGCAACGGCACGGCCATGCGCGGCTGGCATGTGGTGGGCATGCCAGCCAATTTCGTGCTGGACCGCAAAGGCGCGATACGCCTGTGGCACCTGGGCGGCATGGACTGGACCAGGCCGGCCATCGTCGATGCCGTGACGGCGCTGCTCTAGCCGCCAGGCACGGAGCCTGCCGCTATGAGCCGATAATGGCCGCTCAGACGCAGCGCGCCGACAGGCCGCCGTCCACGACCAAAGTCGAACCGTTCACATAGCGCGCCTCGTCGCTTGCGAGGAACAGCGCCGCAAAAGCCGTGTCCCAGGCATCGCCCATCGCGCCCGTCGGCGATATCTTGTCGCGCTGGGAAATCATGGAATCCGCGTCCCCGCCATAAGCCTCCTTGAGCGGCTCGCGTATCAGCGGCGTGTTCAGCATTCCGGGCACCACGCAATTGGCGCGTATGCCGTCGCCCGCATATTGCAGGGCGATATTGGATGTCATGGAGATCAGGGCCGCCTTGGTCGCGCTGTAAGCCAGATAGGGAAAGCCCACCCACCGTATGCCGGCCACCGACCCGATGTTGACGATGGCGCCCTTCTTGCGCTGGAGCATATAGGGAATGACGTACTTGCAGGTCAGGAACACGCTGGTCTGGTTCACGGCGACAACACGGTTCCAGCTCTCTTCCGAGGTCTCGACCGGACCGCCTGTTTCGACGATGCCGACATTGTTGTGCAGCACATCGATGCCGCCGTAATGCCCGGCGCAGGCTTGCGCCATGCGCTCGACGTCGCTGGCCTGGGACACATCGGCCTGGAACGCGATGCATTGCCCGCCCTCGGACTCGATGATGCCCTGTGTCTCCTGCGCCGCCTCGAGCCGATAGTCGACCGCGAACACCCGCGCGCCCTCGCGCGCGTACAGCACCGCGGCGGCCTTGCCGTTGCCCCAGCCGGGACCGGAAGATCCGGCGCCGGTCACGAGCACGATCTTGTCTTTCATGCGTAAGCTCATGTCTCACTCTTTCCTTTTTATGCAACGACCGGCCGATGCCGTCCGAACTCAGCCGCACGCGCACGATGGCATTGTGAGCCAGGTCTTCGATTTCACCGCCGGAAAGAATGCGCTGCAAGACGGCCTGCGCAGAGGGATGCGGTTGTCGATCAGGCAGCCCTGAAAGTATAGGCGCATAGGCGGGATTCCGGCTTGTCAGATACCGTACAGACGTCAGGAAGCAGCGCCGCTCAAACTGCAACGGCGGGATTTACCCAATCGCCGCATGAATGGACTCAAATCCCTCAGCCAGCAGTCCGCCTGGAGTAGAAATGACCAATCATGACGTCGTCGTCGCCGTCTTCAGCGACCATCGCTTGGTGGAAGCGGCCCTGCACAGGCTGATCGACGACGGGTTCGAGATGAACAAGTTCAGCCTGGTCGGCAAGAGCCACCAGAACGACGAAGCAATCGCCGACATCTTCAATGCCGCCGACCGCATGAAACTCAGGGGCAAGTACGGCGCGTTCTGGGGAGAGGTTTGGGGGCTGTTCCTGGGTGACATATTCATAACGATCCCGGTCTTGGGCCCGGTCGTAGTTCTGGGGTACCTCGCGATGATTATGGTGTCGACGATCAGGAGCGCGGTTGCAGTAGACGGCGTAACCGCGATCGGCGCCTCGATTGTCGGCCTGGGCATTCCCAAAGACAGTGCCATCAAGTACGAAACAGCGATCAAGTCCGACGGGTTCCTCGTGATGGGGCGGGGCACATCGGAAGAAATCCCGAGGGCAAGGGCCCTGCTCGGCACGCTCAATCCCTGCGTGCTGGAAACGCACGAGAACTTGATGCAAACCAGCCTTGCCGGGCAGGCCATTTGCGCCGGGGTCTGAGTCCCCGGGACATCGCGACTTTCCAGCACCGGAACAATCCATGAACACCGGGTCAAGACCGAGCACGCGCGGATTGGAAGCGGGAGATGAGGCCATGCTCGACGCGCTGCAGCGCGCGGCTTTTGACTACTTCGTCGCCCACGCCGAACCCGGCCGGGGACTGGTGGCGGACACCTCGCGCCCCGATTCGCACTCCAGCATTGCCGTGGTGGGTTTTGCCCTGTCGGCCTATACCGTCGGGGTTGAGCGCGGCTGGATGCCGCGCGGGCAGGCGGTCCAGCGCAGCCTGGCGGCACTGCGCTTTTTCATGCATAGCGACCAAAGCGGAACACCCGACTCGACGGGCTGCCATGGTTTGTACTTTCACTTCCTGCACATGGACAGCGGACTGCGAGCCTGGCGTTCGGAATTGTCGCTGATCGACAGCGCATTGCTTGTCGCCGGAATGCTGACCGCGGCGGCGTATTTCACCAGGCCGGATAAAGACGAAACCGAGCTGCGCGCGCTTGCCGACGCCCTGTACCGCCGCGTCGACTGGCGCTGGACTCAACCGGACGGCGCCGCGGTCGCGCAGGGTTGGCGGCCCGAGAGTGGATTTCTGCACTATGGCTGGCAGGGTTACAGCGAAGCCATCCTTCTCTACGTCCTGGGACTTGGATCGCCCACGCATGCCCTGACCGATAACAGTTTCGACGCATGGACCATCACCTATCAGTGGGAAAACCTGTATGGCATCGACTACTTGTACGCCGGCCCCTTGTTCATCCATCAGTTCTCGCAAACCTGGATCGATCTGCGGGGCATCCGGGACCGATTCATGCGCGAGAAGCGTTGCGACTATTTTGAAAACAGCCGCCGGGCAATCTTGGTGCAACGCGAATATGCCATCCGCAACCCGCATAATTTCAACGGCTTCGACGAAGACCATTGGGGTCTTTCCGCGGGCGACGGGCCAAGCTCCCCGCCGCAAACAGTCTGCGGACGGCGCCAGGCCTTCTACGGCTATAGCGCCCGTGGCGTGCCCTGGGGGCCGGACGACGGAACCCTGTCGCCGGCTGCATTGCTGTCTTGCATCGTGTTCGCGCCGGACATCGTGCTTGACGCGGTGCGCAAGCAGATGCAATGCCCAAACGCCCGCATCCGGGCGAGCGGCTCAAATGCAACGGTGCGCACGTCGCCGTACGGCGGCTGGGTCTCCGATTTCGAATTCGGGCTTGATCAGGGCATGATCGTTTTGATGATAGAGAATCTGCGCTCGGGGATGATCTGGCGGCTGTTGCGAAGCGTCCCTTACGTGCGGGCCGGTTTGCGCCGCGCGGGTTTTCGCGGCGGCTGGCTGGCAGCGGCGCGGGTGTCATGATCAATGCCCGGCCGCCGAACTGGCGCAATCCGCGCCCGCCCGCGCGATACCGCTTCCTGGTGATTGGCGGCGGCCCAGCCGGCTTGATGGCGGCACGCACCGCTGCGGCAATGGGCGCGCGCGTGGCATTGGTCGAAGCCCATCTTATCGGCGGCATCAGCGCCAACAACGGCTGCGTACCGTCCAAGACGCTCATCCGCACCGCGCAAGCCTACGCCATGATGCGCGAGGCGGAACGCTATGGTGCGCGCGGCCCCTCCGAAATCACCGTCGATTTTCGCGCCGCGATGGCGCGCGTGCAACGCATACGCGAACGGCTCGTCCGCGTCGACTCGCCCGAAAGGCTGACCGCCGCGGGTATCGATCTGTACTTTGGCCACGCGCACTTCATCGGCCCGGACGCGATCGATGTCGACGGCATCGAGCTGCGCTTTAGCAAGGCCCTGATCGCCACGGGTTCGCGCGCGCTGCTGCCGAACATCGACGGACTGGATGAAGCCGGCTTTCTCAACAACGAAACGGTCTTCGACCTGGAGGCGTTGCCGACCAGCCTGCTCGTGGTCGGCGGCGGACCGCTGGGATGCGAGCTGGCGCAAGCCTTCGCCCGCTTCGGAACCCGGACATTGATCTCGCACCGGGAACCGCTCTTTCTGCCATCCGAAGAGCGCGACGCCGCCCAAATGGTCTCGGACGCACTCGCACGGGACGGCGTGGAAATTCACCTGAACAGTCAGCCGACCCGCGTACGCGTGCAGGACGGCCGCAAGCACGTGGATCTGCTGAACGAAGGCAACACCGCGACGACCGTGGTGGAGCAGATCCTGACCGGCATCGGCCGCCTGCCGGCCGTGGACGGCCTGTGCCTTGGCGCGGCTGGCATCGAATACGACGCAATCGCCGGAATAGGCGTGGACGACTTTCTGCGTACCAGCAATTCACATGTGTACGCTGCCGGAGACGTATGCCTCAAGTTCCGGTTCACGAACACGGCCGAAGCGTCTGCCCGGATCGTGGTTCACAACGCCCTGCTTTTCGGGCGCCGGCGGCTAAGCGCGCTGACGGTGCCCTGGTGCACCCACACCGATCCGCAGGTCGCGCACGTTGGTCTTTACGTAAAAGAGGCGCGCGAGCGTAACCTCCCGGTCAAGACCTTTACCGTGCCAATGCACAATGTCGACCGATCGATCACCGACGGGGCCGAGGACGGGTTCGTCAAGATCCACGTCAGAGAGGGCACGGACCAGATCCTCGGCGCGACCATCTTTGGCCGCGACGCGGCAGAAATTATCAACGTCGTCTCGCTTGCAAGGCTGGCCGTTGTCGGTTTGTTCCGCATTTCGACTCTCATC
>CALGFL010000096.1 GCA_937881145.1 uncultured Bordetella sp. | reverse complement strand
CTTTCATGCCGGTGGCCCGCCACAAGGCGCGCGCGCCGGCCATGTTGCGGCCGTGGGTGGAGGTGCGGGAACGGTAGTGCGGCATGGCGATTCTCGGGAATATGGAAACCGTGGGCGACCAGGGGAAAGCGCCCCTGGACTGCCTGAATCTTAGATAATAACGCCGGATTTCCCCATCCATTGCCCGCCATGACCACCGTTACCCTTCGCGACGCGCTCGATACCGACGTCCCCGCCATCCAGGGCATCTATTCCCACCACGTGCTGCACGGCACGGCGTCCTACGAACTGGAGCCGCCCACCATCGACCAGATGCGCGAACGCCGCGCCGGCGTCGTGGCCAACGGCATGCCCTATATCGTGGCCGAGATCGACGGCGTGGTGCGCGGCTATGCCTATACGACACCCTATCGCCCGCGCCCGGCCTACCGGCACACGGTGGAAGACTCGGTCTATCTGCAAGACGGCTGGGCCGGCCACGGCATCGGCGGCAAGCTCATGGCAGAACTGATCGCGCGCTGCACGGCAGGCGGCTGGCGGCAGATGCTGGCGGTGGTGGGCGACAGCGCCAATGCGGCGTCCTTGGCGCTGCACGCGCGCTTCGGCTTTCGGCCGGTGGGCACGCTGCGGTCGGTGGGATTCAAGCACGGGCAATGGCGCGACACGGTGCTGATGCAGCGCGAGCTGGGCGACGCCGAACATACGCCACCCACCCGGGCGTGAAGCGTGGGCCTGATGGTCCGCGGCCCAAGGCCGGTGTTTTAAAGTCCGTGTTTCAAGGCCCGTGCATCAGGCCGCCTTCCAGCGCATCCACCCCGCTGCGCGCAGCGCGCAGGCCGGACACTTGCCGCAGCCATAGCCCCAGTCATGGCGCGACCCGCGTTCGCCCAAGTAGCATGTGTGGCTGCGCTCGACGATCAGGTCGACCAGCGCTTCGCCGCCCAGGTCTTGCGCCAGCTGCCACGTCGCGGCCTTGTCGCGCCACATCAGCGGCGTCTCGATCACCACGCGCGTGCCCAGTCCCAGGCTCAGCGTCACCTGCTGCGACTTGATCGTGTCGTCGCGGCAGTCGGGATAGCCGGAGAAGTCGGTCTCGCACATGCCGCCCACCAGCACCTCCAGCTGGCGCCGATAGCCCAGCGCCGCGGCCAGGGTCAGGAACAGCAGGTTGCGGCCCGGCACGAAAGTATTGGGCAGGCCGTTGGCCTGCATCTCGATCTCGCGATCGGACGTCATCGCGGTGTCGCCCACCTGGCCCAGCACCTTCAAGTCCAGCAGATGGTCCTCGCCCAGGCGTGCCGCCCAATTCGGAAACGCCGCGCGCAAGCCGCGCAGCACTTGCAGGCGGGCGTCGAGTTCGACGCGATGGCGCTGGCCGTAATCGAAGGCTACGGTCTCGACGAGGTCGTAGCGATCCAGCGCCCAGGCCAGGCAAGTCGTTGAATCCTGCCCGCCCGAAAACAGCACCAGGGCCCGGCGCGGCGTCGGCGCAACCGCGGAAGAAAAATCGATATTACTCATGCGGGCAATGTAGCGCATAAGACCTGCGTACTACATATAAGGCCTGCAAAACCGATGCGTACAATGGGTCGATCTCCAAGCCTCCCACCCCATGGAACGCCCCCATGACGACTGAACTCCCACGCGCCGATGCTTCCCTGCGACACACCATCCGCCTCGTCGGCGCGCTATTGGGAGACGTCATTACCGCCTGCGAAGGCAAACAGGTCTTCGACACCATCGAGACGCTGCGCCGCACGGCCGTGCGCTTTCGCCGGGAAGGCCGCCCCGCCGACGGCGAACTGCTGCAAGACAGCGTGCGCCGCTTGCGCGGCAACAAATCCAACGACGTGGCGCGCGCCTTCAGCTACTTCCTGCACCTGTGGAACATCGCCGACGACCGCGACCAGGCGCGCCAGCAGCGCGATCAGACCTTGCGCGGCGGCGAGCCGGCGCGCGGCAGCCTGCGCGACACGCTGGCCCACCTGAAGGCCCGCGGCATCTCCTCCGCGCAAATCCGGCGCCTGCTGACGGACGCCTGCATCGTGCCCGTGCTCACCGCGCACCCGACCGAAGTGCAGCGCAAGAGCACGCTGGACCAGCATCAGGCCATCAGCGCACTGCTGCTGCGGCGCGAGCAACCTCTCACCGACGACGAGCAGGCGCAGGTGGAGCAGGAGCTCCTGGGCCGCATCGCCACGCTGTGGCAGACCCGCATGCTGCGCACCACGCGCCTGGCCGTGGCCGACGAAATCGACAACGCCCTGTCCTATTACCGCAGCACTTTTCTTGCGGTCATTCCGCGCCTGTACGCCGACCTGGACAAGCTGCTGCGTCCGAGCGCCAAGCCCTTCGATCCGCCGCCCCCGCCCATGGAGCCCTTTCTGCGCATGGGCAGCTGGATAGGCGGCGACCGCGACGGCAACCCCAATGTGGACGCCGGCACGCTGGATCGCGCGCTGCGCCGCCAGGCCGCGGTGCTGCTGGACCACTATCTGCAGGAAATCCACGCCCTGGGCGCCGAGCTCTCGATCAGCTCGCTGCTGGCCGGCGTGTCGCCCGAGCTGCAGGCGCAGGCCGACGTCAGCGGCGACGACTCGCAGCACCGGCAGGACGAACCCTATCGCCGCACCCTGGTCCACGTCTATGCGCGCCTGGCAGCCACCGCGCGCAACCTGACCGGCGAAGCGCTCGCGCAGCGCCGCACCTATGAAGCTTCTCCCTATGCCGATCCGGCCGAGTTCGCGCGCGACCTGGCGGTAGTGGCCGAGTCGCTGGCCGGCAATCAAGGCGCGCCCATCGCGCACTTGCGCCTGGCCGGCCTGCAGCAATCCGTGGCGGTGTTCGGCTTTCACCTGGCCACGGTCGACCTGCGCCAGAGTTCCGACGTCCACGAGCGCGTGCTGACCGAGCTCTTCGCGCGCGCCGAGGTCTGCCTGGACGGCAAGCCGCTGGATTACGCGGCGCTGGGCGAAGACGAACGCGTCGCCTTGCTGCGCGGCGAGCTGGCCCACGCCCGGCCGCTGGCCTCGCCCTGGATCACCTACGGCGAAGAAACCACGCGCGAACTGGGCATCCTGCGCATGGCGGCCGCCTGCCGCGCGCGCTACGGCAGGGACGCCGTGCGCCAGACCATCATCTCGCACACCGAAACGCTGAGCGATCTGCTCGAAGTCATGGTGTTGCAGAAAGAAGCGGGGCTGCTGGCCAACTCGGCCGGCCCGGCGCAGTCGCCCAAGACCCTCGAAGGCCTGATGGTGGTGCCGCTCTTCGAGACCATTCCCGACCTGGAGCGCGGCCCCGGCATCATGGCCGCCTGGCTGGACTTGCCCGAGATCCGCGAACGCGTGCGCTACGCGCAGGGCGGCACCCAGGAAGTGATGCTGGGCTATTCCGACAGCAACAAAGACGGCGGCTTTCTCACCTCGAACTGGACCCTCCACCACGCCGAACGCGCACTGGTCGAGGTATTCAGCGCGCGCGGCGTGCGCCTGCGCCTGTTCCACGGCCGCGGCGGCTCGGTGGGCCGCGGCGGCGGCTCGAGCTTCGACGCCATCCTGTCGCAGCCGCCGGGCACCGTGGCCGGCCAGCTGCGCCTGACCGAGCAGGGCGAAATCATCCAGAGCAAATACAAGGACGCCGAGATCGGCCGCCGCAACCTGGAGCTGCTCCTGACCGCCACGCTCGAATCCTCGCTCGCGCCGCGGCAAGAGGCGGCGCAAGCCGAAGCGGACCGCGTCGACGACTACGGCCCGGCCATGTCCTTTCTCTCGGGGCAGGCGCAGAGCGCCTATCGCGGCCTGGTCTACGACACGCCGGGCTTCGCGGACTATTTCTTCATGTCCACGCCCATCAATGAAATCGCCGGGCTGAACATCGGCTCGCGCCCTTCGTCGCGCAAGTCCAACCAAAGCATCGAAGACCTGCGCGCCATTCCCTGGGGCTTCTCCTGGGCGCAATGCCGCCTGATGATCACCGGCTGGTACGGCGTGGGTTCGGCCGTCGAGCGCTACCTGGAAGAAGGCGCCCCGGGTGCGCCGCGCTCGAAGAAAGCGCGGCTGGCCCTGCTGCGCGAAATGGCGACCACCTGGCCGGCCATGCGCA
>CALGFL010000095.1 GCA_937881145.1 uncultured Bordetella sp. | reverse complement strand
CGTGAGCTGCGCCTTGTTGGCCGGCGATTCGTCCGCGGCGGTCTTCACCGTGGCGTCCTTGCTGTGCGCCGTTGCCCCGTCGGCATCGTTCCTGATCGGTGCACGCGCGTTCGCGGGCCTGGGAGCCGCGCTTCTCATTCCCTCGTCCCTGGCGATCATCCGGGTCGTCTGGCACGATCCGCTTGACCGTGGCCGCGCTTTGGGCATCTGGGCGGCCTGCAACGGCCTGGAGATGGCGATCGGGCCCACGCTCGGCGGCTTGTTGATCCGGCAATTCGGATGGCGCAGCATTTTTCTTGTCGTCATTCCCCTGAGCCTGGCCGCGCTGATTCTCGCCGTCCCGTCCATTCCCGGGTCTTCCGATCCGCAAGACCGGCATTTCGATGCGCCGGCCCAACTGCTCGGCGCGGTTGCGCTGGGCTGCCTCGCATTCGCCGCCATCCGGTCGCACGACGCGCCCGCCATCGCCGCCATGGCTCTGCTCGTTTCGGTGATCGCCCTTGCGCTTTTCATCAAGGTCGAAGCGAAAAAAGGATCGGCCGCCCTGGTGCCACTGGATATTTTCCATATACGGGAGTTCCGCGGCGCGATAGCGGCCACGGCCGGCATGACCTTCAGCATGTACGGCGTATTGTTCCTGCTGCCTTTGACGTGGCAGAGCACCGGCAGGCTGGACGTCGCCGAAGCAGGCATCGCGCTGATGCCCATGGCGCTTGCCTTCGCGCTCGTCTCTCCCTTCTCCGGGACGCTGGCGGCGAAACTCGGTACGCGGCTCGTGACTGCCGGCGGCGGGGCGATCATCGCCGGCGGTATTCTGTTGATCGGCTCGAGCGCGCACCACGCATCCCTTGTTCTTGCCGAAGTGGGGCTGGCGCTCACCGGACTGGGCATGGGGTTCGCCACGGGCCCGCTGACAGGAGCCGCGGTCGGCGCGGTCGCCGCGGCTCGTTCGGGTACCGCAAGCGCCCTGGTCAACGCTGCGCGGATGGCGGGCGCGACGATCGGCGTCGCGATCCTGGGTGCCGTGTTCGCGATGGCGCATGGCGGCTCCGATGGCTTGCGCCTTGCCATGTTTCTCGGCGGCCTGGTCCAGATTGCAGGCGCCGCTGCGGCGTGGGTGTCCGGCAGGCGATAGCACCGACAAATTCAATCCAGGCCAAGATTCAACTCGCCCGCGGGAATTGAATCCGGGCCGCATCGCCTCTTCATGGGAGAATCTCTTCTTTGCCAATTCGATTCGCGCCATTGTGACCAACACGCCCTTCCGCGCCCTACCCCTCATCCCCGCCTTGCTGGACAACCTGCAAAGCCTGGGTTTCGAACAGATGACGCCCATCCAGGCGCAGAGCCTGCCGCTCATCCTGGAAGGTCGCGACCTGATCGCACAGGCCAAGACGGGCAGCGGCAAGACCGCGGCGTTCGGTTTGGGCGTACTGCAGAATCTGGACGTCAATCGCCTGGCTCCGCAGGCGCTGGTGGTCTGCCCTACCCGCGAACTGGCCGACCAGGTGGCCCAGGAACTGCGCCGGCTGGCTCGCCTGATCCCCAACGTCAAGATATTGACGCTATGCGGCGGCGCGGCGGCGCGCCCTCAGGCCGAATCGCTGGCCCGCGGGACACACATCGTGGTGGGAACACCCGGCCGCATCCAGGATCACCTGGAGCGCGGCAGTTTGGATTTGTCCGGCCTGAACGCGCTGGTGCTGGACGAGGCCGACCGCATGGTGGACATGGGCTTTTACGACGACATCGCCGCCATCGCCTCGCACTGCCCGTCCAAGCGCCAGACCTTGCTGTTCTCGGCCACCTATCCCGACAACATCCGCAAGCTCAGCGCCCGCTTCCTGCGCAATCCCGCCGAGGTCAAGGTCCAGGCCCAGCACGACGCCAGCCGCATCGAACAGATCTTCTACGAAATTGGCGAAGACGAAAGACTGGACGCGGTGGTCGCGCTGCTGGCCCACTTCCGTCCGGTGTCGGCCCTGGCGTTCTGCAACACCAAGGTCCGCAGCCACGATCTGGTCGAGCGCCTGCAGGCCGAGGGCATCAGCGCCCAGGCGCTCAACGGCGATCTGGAACAGCGCGAACGCGACGAGATCCTGATCCAGTTCGCCAATCGGAGCTGCGCGGTGCTGGTCGCCACCGACGTGGCCGCCCGCGGCCTGGACATCCAGAACCTGGAGGCCGTGATCAACGTGGATGTGACCCGCGATACCGAGGTCCACGTGCACCGCATAGGCCGCAGCGGCCGCGGCGAGCAGAAAGGCCTGGCGCTGAGCCTGTGCTCGCCCGAGGAAATGCGCTGGGCCACGCTGATCGAGCAATACCAAGGCGCGCCGCTGAAATGGGCCGATATCAAATCGCTGCGGTCCAAGGCCGACCGCCCTTTGCGTGCACCCATGATCACCTTGTGCATCCAGGGCGGTAAAAAGGACAAACTGCGTCCCGGCGATCTGCTGGGCGCCCTGACCGGCGATGGCGGACTGGCTTTCGAGCAGGTCGGCAAGATCAACATCACCGAATTCAGCTCCTATGTGGCGCTGGACCGCCAGATCGCCAAGCAGGCTTTTTCGCGCCTCTCGAACAGCAATATCAAGGGGCGCAAGTTCCGCATGCGCTTTCTCGAAGAGTTCTGACAATCGCCGTCCGGCCAAGCGCCGACGGTTGGTTCCCGATAGCCGCCGCGGCAGACCTCCCCTGCCCGCGGTCAAACAACGAACGCATCGCCGCGTCTGGGCATGAGAACTTCGGTATTTTCGAGCGCCGAGGCAAAGCGCAGCATCGCCTGCTCGTCGCCATGCACGAGCAGGGTCTTCGCCGGTTTCAACGCGCGATGCCAGGCCAGCAGTTCGTCGCGGTCGGCGTGCGCGGAAAAGCCGTTGATCGTGTAGAGCTGCGCGCGCACCGGCACTTTTTCGCCGAACAGCGTCACCTGCCTGGCCCCGTCGATGATCTGGCGCGCCAGCGTGCCGCGCGCGGCATAGCCGACGAAGACGACGCTCGAATCGCGGCGCCAGAGGTTGTATCGCAGGTGATGGCGCACGCGCCCGCCCGTGCACATGCCTGAACCGGCCATGATGACGGCACCGCCGACGAATCGGTTCAAGGCCATCGAGTCCGCCACGTCGCGCGTAAAACGCAGCCCTGGCAGCATGAACGGATCCCGGCCGCCCTCGAACAGCGCCTGACTGCGCGGCGAAAAGCACGCCGGGTGCCTGCGAAACACTTCGGTCGCGGAGATCGCCATCGGCGAATCGAGGAACACCGACATCGACCGCGCCAGGCGTCCGAGCTCGACGCCCTGGCGCAGGTAATAAAGGATTTCCTGCGCCCGTTCCAGCGCGAAGGTCGGGATCACGACATTGCCTCCCCGCCGGAAGGTATCGTTGATCGCCTGGTAAAGCTCCTCGATCGAGGGTTCGAGCGGTTTGTGCGCCCGGTCGCCGTAGGTGGTCTCCATCACGACGACATCGGCCGGCGGCGGCACCTGGGGATCGCGCAGAATCGCCCGGCCGCTGCTACCGAGATCGCCGGAAAAAATGACCGACCGGACGGGGCCGCTCGTGTCCTCGATGCGGATGCTTGCCGACCCGAGGATGTGTCCGGCGTCATGGAAGGTCGCGCTCAGTGTTGGCGTCAATGCAATCGTTTCGCCATAGGCCGCGGCGCGCCCGAAGCGGCCCAGCGCATCCAGCGCATCCAGCGTGCCGTAAAGCGCCTGGCGCGGTGCGGCGCCGCCGCGCCGCGCGTGCCGGGCACGCCGTTCGGCCTCCTCTTCCTGCAGATGCGCGGCATCGAGCATGACCAGCCGCGCCAGCTCGCGGGTGGCGGTGGTGGTGATGATCTCACCGTGGAAACCGCGCTTGACCAGCAGCGCAATGCGTCCGCAATGATCCAGGTGCGCATGCGTGAGCAGGAGATAATCGATCGAGCCCGGATCGAAGCCGAAATCCTGCGCGTTTTCTTCGTCCAGCTCGCGGCTGCCCTGGTACATGCCGCAATCGATCAGGATGCGCGCGCCGCCGGCCTCGACTAGATGGCACGAGCCGGTCACTTCGCGATCCGCGCCGTGAAACGAGAGCTTCATGACCGGTCCTCTTTCGTTTCGGACTGCCCCGACAGCGGACCGCCGTTGCGGCGATGCCAGGCCAGGATGCTGGTCCAGGCCTGCTGCGCGGACTCGGCATACCAGAACAGCTCGCGATCCTCTTCGTCGATGCTGCCCGATTCGAGGAGAAAATCCGCGTCGAACACCTTGCGCCAGTAGGCCTCGCCGATGAGCACGACTGGAATCGCCGCGTTCTTGCGCGTCTGAATCAGCGTCAGCGCGCAGAACAACTCGTCCATCGTGCCGAAGCCGCCCGGCAGCGCAACCAGCGCGACGGCCCTTTTCATGAAATGCAGCTTGCGCATGGCGAAGTAGTGAAACCGCATGCACCGGCCCGGCGTCAAATAGGGGTTGGGATATTGCTCGCGCGGCAATGAAATATTCAGGCCGATGCTTTTGGCGCCGACGTCGAATGCGCCGCGGTTGGCGGCCTCCATGCCGCCCGGGCCGCCTCCGGTCAGAACGGCCAGCCCCGGGTCACCCGACTGGCCCACCAGACGCCCCAACTCCCTGCCAATATCGTAATAGCGAGACAGTTCGACGCGATGCTCGGCCACGCGTAGCGCCCGGCCCAGCGCGGCATCGCCGGGATCGGCCCGCGCATCGCGGCGGGCCGCTTCCAGTTCGGCCCGCGCGGTCGCCGATTCGCGCAGGTGCGTGCTGCCGAAAACGACGATCGTTCTTTCGACGCCGCTGGCGCGCAAAATCTCTTCCGTCTTGAGGTAGTCCAGCTGCAGACGCACGCCGCGCGTGGCATTGTCGCGCAGGAACGCCGTATCGCGATCGGCCTGCACATAGGACGAGGCGCGCAGGATCGCGTCGATGCGCTCGCCGGCGCGCGCGTCCTCATCGCAGGATTTCACGTGCTCCCACGGCAGAGGAACCCGACGCTCGAGGCGGGCTTTCATTCACACTTCTTCTTTCTTCAGGCGAAACACCAAGGTGGAGATGCGGGCAAGACTCACCACCCTGGCCGCGACGCTGCCCAGCACCAGGCGCGATAGACCGCTGCGGCCATGGCTGCCCATGAAGATCAGGTCGCAATGCTCATCGTCGGCAATCCGCAAGATACCGTCGGCCACGTTGTAGCTGGTCACGATGCTGGTCCTGGCCTGAACGCCCGCGGCCTTGGCGCGCTTGGCGATATGAGAGAGATACTTTGCGCCCTGGTCGGCGATGTCCTGCTCGTAACTCGCGGCATAAGCAGCCGCCGCACCGTCGAATCCCATGAACGCTTCCATGGGCTGCGCAACGAACACGGCCACGATCTCGGCGCCCACGGCACGCGCGAAGTCGATGCCGGCGTCGGCGGCCTGGTTCGACAGCTCGGAGCCATCGGTGGAAATCAGAATCTTCTTGAACATGATCTCACTCCTTGAAATGACAGGATCGGAACACGCCGAGGCCGGCTCGTTCCGTCGGCCGCGCTATCGGGTGAAATCAGTTTAGAAAACGAGGCCGCAAGCGCCTTTGACGCAGATCAACGAATGCCGGCCGGAACGAGCGATGATGGCGCCATGGCCGCGGGATCGGCCCTGATGCCGATCCGGTCGCCCGCAAGGACGGCCCGGGCGGGACTTAAAGGTAGAAGCTGTCCAGCAGCGCTTCGGGCTGCCCATCGGGGCAAAGATCGGCAAGCTGCGCCGGCGTGGGGAATTCCCCCCTCTCCACGCACTCGCCCACCGTCAACAAGGCGCCGAGCCAGCCGCTGTGCGAAACGACCGCCTCGCGGATGGCTGCTCCCACGGCCACGCCGTTCATGAAGCTGCGCGCATCGACGCCCAGCGGAACATGGGCCAGCGACAACAGCGCGGAGAGATAGGCCTCCTGCTGCAGGCGCTCGTCGTGGGGAAATATCTTTTGGGCAATGCGCTCCATGAAATCCGCGCGGCGCATGACCAGTTGCGTGAGCGGATCCGTCTGGCCGTTCTTGTCGGCGCCATACAGCATGAAGCAGCACCAGCGCGCGAGCTGCCTGTACCCGACCAGCGACAGTGCCTTGCGCACCGAGGTGATCTCGGACACGTGCGTGCGCCATCGGCTGCTGCTGTTGGCAAGGCGCAGGAACTTCACCGTCAGCGACGGCGACATCTTCAGGGCATGTTCGATATTTTCGATATCGGCTTCCTGCAGGACCAGGTCGAGTATGCCCAACAGCGGCGCGGAATTCTCGGTTGCGCTGCCGCCGCTTTTCAACAGCTGCGGCCGGGTGAAATAAAACCCCTGGAACAGGTCGCAGCCGATTTCGAGCGCCTGCGCGTAGTCCTCGCGTGTCTCGATTTTTTCCGCAAGTACCGTCTTGTCCGCCGCATGGCACGCCTGCGTAATGCGGATGGCCATCTCCAGGTCGACGTAGGGCCAGTCTATCTTGACCAGGTCGACATTGGGCAAAAACGCGAGCATTTCGGGAGTGACTCCCCTGACATCGTCCAGCGCGATGCGAAACCCCCTTTCGCGCAAGACGCGGCACCGCCGCGCAAGCGCATCGTCCAGGCTGCTGCTCTCCAGGATCTCGAGCACCATCCGGCGGGCAGGCAGAATGTCGATGAATCCGGAGGCAAGGAACTCGTCGGGGCAATTCAGAAAGCCGTCGCCCTCACCCAGCACGGTCTCGATGCCTATCCTGCCCAGCAGGTTCTGCACGACCATCATCGTGCTCGCGAAGCCGTCGTCGACGACGACGGCCGATGTATCCTGGCTGCGCCCGCGAAACAGCAACTCGTGGGCCACGCAATCGCCCTGCCTGTTCATGATCGACTGGCGCGCAATAAGCGTTTCGGAATTTCCGTCGATATTCATCGTTTGCTGCATTCCCGTCGCGGCCAGCCGGCCGTCATGCGTTGCGTTACAGGCCCGCGCAGAGTCGGGGCGCTAGTCTTGCATCAGCTTGCGCCACCCGTCGATTCCCAGGTTTTCCATGGTTTCGATATTTTTCTCGTAGATCGTCTCGGCCTCGGGGAAGGCCTCGACGGCGCGGTCGATGCTCGCTTCGCGCAGGATGTGCAGCGTGGGGTACGGCGAACGGTTGGTGTAGTTTCCGATGTCGTCCGGATCGGTATCGGCGAACTGGAACGCCGGATGAAACGTGGCCACCTGGAGCTCGCCCACCAGCCGCATGCGCTTGAGCAGGCGCTCGGACAACTCGCCAAAGTCGTTGAAGTCGTAGAAATCGTGCAGCGCCTCGGGCAGGATCAGCAGCGTCGTATCGATCGCCTCGGCGTCGGCCTGCGAGATCAGCATGAGCTCGTCTTCGAGATCGGCGAGCACGCCCTCCTCGTCCGCCGCGTCGCTCACCGCGTAGCGCACCTGGCCCTTGATTTGCACGGCCTTGGCGAAGGGGCAGAGGTTCAGGCCGATGACGGCCTTCTCTACCCAGAGCCGGGTGTCGGCCGCCGCCTGGCGGGCCGACTCGTCGTCGATGATCATGTCGCGCTCATGCGGGCAGGTCCGCCATGATCTGCGCCACGGCGGCGGTGATCTTCTTGCCGTAGGGCACGTGCAGGAACTCGTTGGGGCCGTGTGCGTTGGATTTGGGGCCGAGCACGCCGCACACCATGAACTGTGCCTTGGGAAAGCCCTGCTGCAGGATGCTCATGAGCGGGATCGTACCGCCCTGGCCGATGAAGCCGCAGGGCGCGCCGTAGTACTGGTTGGAGGCGCGGTCGAGCGCGTCGGCCAGCCACGGAGCCGTTTGCGGCGCGTTCCAGCCGGTGGCCGCGCCCTTGTCCGCATGAAAGGTCACCTTGGCGTTATAGGGCGCGTTATCTTCGAGCAGGTGCTTGATCTCCTGCACGGCGGTGGGCGCATCGACCAGGGGCGGCAGGCGCAGCGACAGTTTGAAGGCCGTGCGCGGGCGCAGCACGTTGCCGGCCGAGGTCAGCGGCGGCAGGCCTTCGGCCCCCGTCACCGACAGGGTCGGGCGCCAGGTGCGGTTGAGCAGCGCCTCTTCCGGGTTGGTGGTCATGGGCAGCACGAAGCTGCCGTTGGCGCCGCAGCTCCAGGGAAAGCGCTCCCACACGGCATTGCCCAGGATGTCGGCAGTAGTCTTGACCTGCGCGATTCGCTCGGCGGGGATCTCGCAATGCAGGCTCTTGGGGAGCAAGCGGCCCGTGCCGCTGTCTTCCAGGCGGTCGAGCACGTGGCGCAGGATGCGGAAGGTCGAGGGCACCACGCCGCTGGAGTCGCCCGAGTGCACGCCTTCGTCGAGCACCTGCACTTCCAGCGTGCCGGCGGCCAGGCCGCGCAGCGAGGTGGTCATCCACAATTGATCGTAGTTGCCTGCGCCCGAGTCCAGGCACACCACCAGGGCCACGTTGCCCAGGCGCTCGCGCAGCGCGTCGACGTAGGGCAGCAGGTCGTAGCTGCCGGATTCTTCGCAGGTTTCGATGATGCCCACGCAGCGCGGGCGCGGCACGCCCTGCTTGTCCAGCGCCATGATGGCGGTGATCGAGGCATAGACGGCATAGCCGTCGTCGGCGCCGCCGCGGCCGTAGAGCTTGCCGTCTTCGAGTTTCGGCGTCCACG
>CALGFL010000094.1 GCA_937881145.1 uncultured Bordetella sp. | reverse complement strand
TGGCGTTGTCGTTGACCATTTCCGGCACCGTGACCTCATACGTGCCGATCAGCGTCTTGATCTTCGGCTTGAGCACCTTGGCCGCGCGCATGATGCCGATCTCGTCGTTCTGGTAGCCCACCATCAGGATCGCGTCCGGACGGTCCTGCAGGCGCACCTTGTTGATGATCGGCGTGAAGTCCGTGGTGCTGGGCTCGAAGGCATGCATCATGACCTTGACCCCGGCGGCGGCCAGATCCTTCTCGGTGCTCTTGGCCAATTGCGAGGTGGACTCGGCGGTGCTGTACACCGTCGACACGCTCTTGATCTTCAGGGTATCGATGAGCTTGACGACGGGTACCGAGTAACCTTCCGTGTTGAGGATCTGGAAGTAGTACTTCATGCCCTGCCTGGTCAGGGAATCGGCGATGGCGCCGCTCGAGACATAGGGAATCTTCAGCTTGTCGGCGGCCTGCGCGGCCGGTCCGACGACGTTCGAGCCGTAGCCGCCCGTGATCGCGACCACGCCTTCGCTGATGAGCTTCTCGACCGCGGCGACCGATTTCGCCGGCTGGGATTCGTTGTCGATCGTGATCAGCTTGATCGTGTCCTTGCCGCCGCTGGCTTGGTTGAACGCCTGGACGGCGATCTTGATGCCGCGCAGCTGCCCCAGGCCCTGCTTGGCGAAGTGCCCCGTCAAGGGCAGTTCGACGCCCACCGGGATCTCGGCCGCGACGGCCGCGCCCATCTGCAGGCAGAAGGCGGCAGCGGCCGTCCATGCGCACAGCTTGCCCATTTCCTTGATCATCTCTGTCTCCTCGTTGTGAACCGCCCGCGACGGGGAGGTCCTTATTCTGGTGTGCTCAGGCACATGCGAAAGGCACCGCCGGTTTCGCATGGTGGCCCACACTAGAGGAATCTCGGAGCCGCCTCAACTTCGGATTTGAAAAGAGGGGCTTCATGGATGCTTAAGTATCCGCATTTATTGGTGTTTTCCTGAAGTCGGCCGAACCGGCCTGCGGGTCCGGACACAAGCCCCTCTTCGGCAAATACGAAGGCCGGAATCGGGCGATTCGGGGATTTCCAGAATAAATAATAGGAAGACGCGCGACCCATACTATGCGCATCGCGGCGGCCGACGCCAGCCCTTACAAAAACGGAGACAAGCATGTTCAAACCCTTGAACAAGATTCTGCATTCCAGCCTGGTGGCCTGCGCGCTATTCGCGGCAGCCCCGGCCCACGCCGGCGACATCACCATCGGCGCCGACTTCCCCATGAGCGGCCCCAACGCGACATATGGCGACATCTTCGGGGCGGGCGCCAACCTCGCCGCCGAGCACATCAACGCCGATCACATGCTGGACGGCAAGCTGACGATCCAATACGAAGACAGCCAGGCCCTGCCGCAGCAAGGCCTCATCGCCATGACCAAGCTGGTCAACGTGGCCAAGGCGCCCTATGTGATGACGGCCTTCACCGGTGTCGCTAAGGCGCTCTCGACCGGGGCCGCCCGCACCAGGACGGTGGCCGTCAACGGCGGCGGCGTCGGCCCCGACCTGGCCGAACTCGGCCCCTACTTCTGGAACGTGATCCCGCTGATCAACGCCGAAATCGGCACCATGGTTCCCTACCTGGTCAAAGAGCGCAATTTCAAGCGCTTCGTGCTGATCTACGTCGACGATCCGCTGGGCCAGGCCGTGGCCAAGGACATGCCCACGATCCTGTCCAAGGTGGGCGGCAAGATGCTCGACGCGATGTCCATCCCCGTGACGGAACAGCAGTTCAGCGGCATCGCCGCCAAGGTGCGCGCGGACAATCCCGACGTGATCTACATCGCCTCCTACGGCGCGCAGGAACTGCAGCTCATCAAGCAGCTGCGCGACAACGGGCTGACCCAGCAGATCGCCAGCTACTCGGCGCTCGCCATCCCCGGCACGCTCGCGCTGCCGCAGGCCAAGGGCGCGCTCTACACCACCCAGCACATGGACTGGAGCTCGGCCGACCCCGTCACCAAGCGTTTCGTGGACGACTACAGCAAGAAGTACAACAAGCAGCCCACCGCCTACGTCGCCAATTACTACAACGCGGTGCGCCTGTTCGCCCTGCTGGCCCAGGACCTCGAAAAGCACAAGCAACCCATCACCGGCGAGAACCTGCTCAAGGCGCGCAAGGACATGAAGACCTTCGACATGGTCGGCGGCAAGATGATCTTCAATGAAAACGGCACGGTCACCATGCCCATACAGGTCAACCAGGTCGGGGACCAGGCCAGCAAGATCGTCTACGCAGGCAAATAAGCCTCGGCCGGAGCGCGCTTCATGCTGTTTCTGCAACTGTTGATCAACGGCATACAGGCAGGCGCCCTGTATGCCTTGATCGCGGTCGGCTTTTCCCTGATCTTCGGCACGACCCGCATTTTCCATTTCGCCCACGGGGCGACCTTCACCATCGCGGCCTATGTGTTCTATCACCTCTATGCCGTGATGCACCTGCACTGGAGCGTCGCCGCGCTGGCCTGCGCGGTGGCGGCCGTGCTCTTCGGCCTGGCCTTGAACCGCTGGGTCTACATCCCCATCCAGAAGCACGAAGGCTCGTTCTTCACCGTTTTCGTCGCCGCCTTCGGCGTGAGCATCCTGGTCGAGAATCTATGCGGCATGGTGTTCGGCCGCAGCTACGTGTCGGTCGACACGCCGCTGTCGCGCAGCGTGGAAATCACGCACGGCCTGTACGTCTCGCCGCTGTCGGGCATCGCCATCGTGATCGCCCTGCTGTTCTTCGGCGGGCTGCAGGCTTTCCTCATGCGCACCCATACCGGCATGGCGCTGCGCGCCCTGTCGGACAATCCGGAACTGGTGCGCGCCTACGGCCTGAGCCCGCGGCGTCTGTCCATGTCGGTCTTCGCGCTGGGTTCGCTGCTGGCCGTGCCGGCCGCCATCCTTACGGCCATGGGCTCCGGGCTGCAGCCCTCGCTGGGCGAACACGTGATGCTCATCAGCCTGGCCGCCTCCATCGTCGGCGGCATCGGCAGCCTGCGCGGGGCGGCCTATGCCGGCCTGGTGCTGGGCCTGGCGGAAAACCTGGCGCTGGCGTACTTCCAGCCGCAGTGGAGCGAAGCCGTCACCTTCATTGTGCTGTTCCTGTCCATCATCGTGCGCCCCTCCGGTTTCTTCGGCCGCGTGATCGCCTCCTGACGCGCCCCGCATTCAAGGCCCATCATGCTCGCCTATCTGCTCAACCTGGCCACACTGGCCTGCATCAACGCGGTGCTGGCGATCACGCTCAATTTCATCATGGGCTACGCGGGCATCTTCTCGCTGGCCCATGCCGTGTTCTTCGGCGTGGGTGCCTATACGGCGGCCTGGTTCGCCATGCACGTCAGCGCCTCGATCTTCCTGGCCATCCCCGCGGCCATGCTCGCCGCCGCCCTGCTCTCGCTGGTGCTGGCCCTGCCGGCGCTGCGCGTGCGCGGAGAATATTTCGTCGCCGCGTCGCTGGGTCTGCAGGTTCTGGCCGTCACCGTGTTTTCCGAATGGAAAGCCTTCACCGGCGGCCTGGGCGGGCTCATCGGCATTCCGCCGGCCAGCCTCTTCGGCCACGACGTGACCGATCCGGTCCAGTTCCTGCTGCTGGCCCTGTGCGGGCTGGTCCCGGTCATGCTCGTCACCACGGCGCTGCTGCGCACCAGCTTCGGCCGCAATCTCAAGGCCATCCGCGACAGCGAATCGGCCTCGTACGCCTTCGGCAAGAACGTGGCCGCCATCAAGACGCTGTCGGTGGCGATCTCGGCCGCGCTGGCCGCCATCGCGGGCGCGCTCTACGCCTTCTACATCGGCTTCATCAACGTGGAAAGCTTCATGCTCAACACGTCGGTGCTGCTCATGGCCATGGTCATCATCGGCGGCACCGGCACCCTGCTCGGCCCCATCGTCGGCACCCTGTTGCTGATGCTGCTGCCCAGCCTGTTCAGCTATATGACCTTCCTGCCGCAGACGCAGATCGGCGCCATACAGCAGATGGCCTACGGCCTGGCCATGGTCCTGCTGATGATCTTCCGTCCCGGCGGCATCGTCGGGGCGCGTGCAAGGAAATCGGCATGAGCGGCGACGTCCTGCTGCGCATCAGCAGCCTGCACAAGAGCTTCGGCGGCCTGAAGGTCACCAACGACGTCTCGCTGGATCTGCGCGCCGGCATCGTGACCACCCTGGTCGGCCCCAACGGCGCCGGCAAGACCACCCTGTTCAACCAGATCACCGGACACCTGACGCCGGACGCCGGCGACATACTCTGGAACGGGCAATCCCTCCTCGGCCGCAAGCACTACGAAATCAGCCGCCTGGGTATCGCACGCACCTTCCAGGACTTGCGCCTGTTCGACCACATGACGGTGCAAGAGAACGTACTCACCGTGACCGAGCCCGTCGCCTGGCTGTGGCAGCCGGGCGGCCGCGCGGCGCGCGAGGCCCGCCGCGCGCACGTGCACGCCATCCTCGAACGCACCCGATTGGCCGCCAAGGCGCACACGCGCGCCATCGACCTGTCCTATGCCGAGCGCAAGTTCCTCAGCATGGCGCGCATCATGGCCAGCGGGGCGAAGATCTGGCTGCTGGACGAACCGGCTTCCGGCCTGGACCGCGGCTCCTACGAATTGTTCCTGGAGCTGCTGCGCAGCGAGGTCGCGCAGGGCGTGACGGTCTGCATCATCGAGCACAACCTGGACATCGTGGTGGGCATCTCGGACCGCATCGCCTTTCTCGACCAGGGCAGGCTGCTGGCCGACGGCCTGCCCAAGGACGTGCTGAGCGACCCGGCGCTGGCCGCCATTTATTTCGGAGAACAAGCGTGAGCGCGTGCGTGCTGCAAACCCGCGGCCTGACGGTCGGCTACGGCGGGCGGCCCGTGCTGCGCGACTTCGATTTCGCGCTGCATCCCGCCGAAGTGCTGTGCCTCATCGGCCACAACGGCGCCGGCAAGTCGACGCTGCTCAAGACCTTGTTCGGCCTCGTGCCGCGCCAGGGCGGCCAGGTGCTGCTCGACGGACGCCAGCTCGACCGGATCGAGCCGCGCGCGCTGACCGCCGCGGGCGTATCGCTGGTGCCCGAAGGCCGCGGCATTTTTCCCAGCCTGACGGTCGCCGAAACCATGAAGCTGGGGCTCTGGTCGGCCAACGTGCCGGTGCAGGAGCGCGCCGCGCGGCTCGACTGGGTGATGTCGTTGCTGCCGGCGCTGGGCCAGTTCTACCAGCGCCGCGCCGGCGCCTTGTCCGGCGGCCAGCAGCAGATGGTGTCGATAGGCCGTTCTCTCTTGAGCCGTCCGCGCTGCCTGCTGATGGACGAACCTTCCATCGGCCTGGCGCCCAAGCTGTTCCAGGATCTGCTGCAGCCCATCCGGCAATTGCAGCAGGACACCGGCATGGCCATTTTGCTGGTGGAGCAGAATGTGAAGGAAGCGCTGAAGATCTCGGACCGCGTGGTGGTGATGAAATCCGGCGCGATCATCCGCGAGGCGTTGCCGCAAGAATTGAACGACAACGCGAAATTGATGGAACTGTATTGAAATGACGCAGGACAACGCATCCCCCGCAACCCTGTCCGCCCTGCTGGCGCGCAACCTGGACCTGCGCGGCGAGTCCGTCGCCTTCGTCGAAGGCGAGCGCGAGATCACCTACCGCGAGTTCGACGGCATGGTCCGCTGCAGCGCGGCCTGGCTGGCCGGCCAGGGCGTCAAGCCCGGCGACCGCGTGGCGGTATGGCTGGTCAACCGCATCGAATGGCTGGCGCTCTATTTCGGCCTGGCGCGCCTGGGTGCGGCCCTGATGACGGTCAACACGCGCTACCGCACGCACGAGCTGGCCTACATCCTCGAACGCTCGCAGGCCAGCCTGCTGGTGCTGCAGCTGAACTTTCGCAAGATCGATTTTCCCGCCGTGCTGCGCGACGTGCCGCTCGAAGCGGCCCTCGCCTTGCGCAAGGTCGTCGTGGTGGACGCGGGAGAGGACATGCCTGCCCAGGTGCTGGGCCGCCCCACGATACGCTTCGACCTGGCCGCGCTGCCCGACGCCGGTATGCCTGATGCCGACACACCCGACCATGCGGCACCCGACTCCCCCTGTGTCCTCTTCACCACCTCGGGCACGACCAGCGGCCCCAAGCTCGTCGTGCACACGCAATACACCGCCACGCGGCACAGCCTGAACGTCGCCCAAGGCTTCGATCTCGAGGCGGACGGTGTGCGCCTGCTCGCCGCCCTGCCGCTGTGCGGCACCTTCGGCCTGAGCGGGGTCATGGCCGCCTTCGCCGCGGGCCGGCCCGTCGTGTTGATGGACACCTTCGACGGTCCCGAAGCCGCGCGGCTCCTGAACGCGCAGCGCATCACCCATCTCTTCGGCAGCGACGAGATGTTCCAGCGCATCATCGAGAGCGCGCCCGCGGGCGACCGCCCCTTTCCCCACGCGCGCGTCTTCGGCTTCGCCAGCTTCCAGCCCGGCACGCAGGAGGTCATGCATGGCGCCTGGGCGCGCGGCATGCCCATGCTCGGGCTGTACGGCTCGAGCGAAGTGCAGGCGCTCTTCTCGCTGCAAGACCGCAACCTGCCGCTGCAAGACCGCACCCAGGGCGGCGGCAGGCCGGCCTGCCCCTCGGCCCGCATACGCATACGCGACGCGCAAACCGGCGCGCTGCTGCCCGCAGGCCAGGTGGGCGCCGTCGAGATCAAGTCGCCTACCAACTTCGTGGGCTACCTCGACAACCCCGAGGCCACGGCCGGGAGCATCGACGCCGAAGGCTATTTCAGCACCGGCGATGCGGGCTATCTGCGCGAAGACGGCAGCTTCGTCTACCAGACCCGCCTGGGCGACACGATGCGCCTGGGCGGCTACCTCGTCAGTCCCGCCGAGATCGAAAGCGTCGTCAAATCGGTGCCGGGCGTGCGGGACGTGCAGATCGTGGCCGTCGAGATCGGCCCGCAGGTCAAGCCCGTCGCCTTCATCGTTGCTCAGCCCGGCCAGGCGCCGGCCGAAGCCGCCGTCGTCGCGGCCGCCAAGGCGGTGCTGGCGCCCTTCAAGGTGCCCGCGCGCGTCTGGCTACTGGACGAATTCCCCGTCACGCAAAGCTCCAACGGCACCAAGATCCAGCGCGTGAAGCTGCGCGAAATGGCCTTGGAACGCCTGGCCCAAACGCCCGCCGCCTGATACGGCGCAGCCTCTTCACAGCCATTTCGCCATGCACACCTACTACCTCGAAGACTTCAAGCCCGGCCAGGTTTTCACCAGCACCGGCCGCACCATCACCGAAGCCGACCTGACCTTCTTCTCGATGATCTCGGGCGACTGGAACCCCATCCACGCCGACGCCGAATTCGCGAGCAAGACACGCTACGGCCAGCGCGTGGTGCACGGCACGCTGGGCATCGCCATCTGCACGGGCATGCTGCAGCAACTGGGCATCTTCGAAGAATCGGTCATCGCCATGCTCAATCTGCGCGAGTGGAAATTTCTCGCTCCCTTGCTCATCGGAGACACCGTGCATCTCGAACTGGAAATCCTCGGCGTCGAGCCCGGCAAGAGCGGCAAAAGCGGCAAGATCTGCCGACGCTTTCGACTGATGAACCAGGCAGGCACCCTGGTGCAGGAGGGCGACAGCGACGTGCTGGTGCTGACGCAGGCAGGCGCTCGGCCTGTCTGAGCACGGCAACCGGTAGTCGGCCGCGCCGCCTGGCGGCCTCAGTCCGCGTGTGCGGGCGGCAGCAACATGGCTGCAAGCACCATGACAGCATGCAGCGCACCAAGCGCCAGAAACGCCCAGGCCCATGCATTCAGGCCGAAGCGACTCACATGCTCCTGCAAGGCCCAGGAGAGAAACAGCGCACAGAATGTCGTGAGAACGGGACCGCCGACTCGCTGCACGATATTGAGCGTGGTGGTTGCCATGGGCAGGGCGCCCTTTTCGACGGACGCATAGGCCAGGGAAATGGCGGGCAGTCCCACCGCCCCCAGGCCCAGGCCGCGCACGAACAAGACACCGGCCAGAACGGCCCGGTCCAGACCCTGCGCAGCCTGGCCGGCCAGGGCCAAGGTCGAGACGAGCGAAAAGAGCGCACCCGCGACGGCCACCGGGCGGTCGCCCAAGCGCCCGGTGAGATAGCCAAGCGATGGCATGGCGACCATCATGCCCAGCCCCATCGGCGCGAGCATCAAGCCCATTGCCGCCGGAGACTGTGCGCAGGCCTGCACCAGGAACAGCGGGATGAGCATCTGCCCGGCGAACAGGACGCCGTTGGAAAAGAACTGGGTAAGCGCGGCGGCTGAAAACACCCGCTGGCGAAACAGGCCCAGATCGATCAACGCATCGGCGCCCTTGTTCTTTTCCACGTAAAGGAAAATGGCGAGCGACAGCGCTCCCGATGCGATCGCGGCAATACCCGATGGCCGGCTGAAATGCTCCGCCCCGAAGAGAACGAGCATCAGGCCTGGCGAAAGCAGGAAAAGGCCCATCCAGTCGAGTTTGCGCGCGACGCAGTCCTGCTCATCGTTCGGCAGGAAACGCACTGCCAGCACGAAGGCAAGAGCGCCGAACGGAATATTCACCAGGAACAGCCAGCGCCATGTCGCGTAATGCAGTATTGCACCGGCGATGACCGGACCGAGCAGCGGCCCGAGCAGGACCGGAAGCGCGGCATAGCCGGCCACACGCGTGAAATGGGGACCTGTCGCTCGCTTTATCATCATTTGCGCCATCGGCGCCAGCAATCCGCCGCTGGCTCCCTGCACAAGGCGAAAGCCGATGAGCGACCCCGCCGACCATGACAATCCGCACAGCGCGGAGCTGATCGTGAAAGTCGAAAAACACCAGAGATAAAGCGCCTTTGCGCCAACGCGCTCGATCAGCCAGCCGTTCAGGGGCAGGGCAAACGCAAGCGCGAGCAGATATCCGCTGGTAACCCATTGAATGGTCGATAGCGGCGCCCGCAAATCCGTGGCGAGGCTGGACAGCGAGACATTGACGATCGTCGCGTCCAATTGCGCGAGCAATGCGCCGAGCATCGCCACGACCGTGATCTTCCAGGCCGAGGCGTCAAATCCTTGCGAGGGCAGCGGTTGTGCGCGAATGAGTCCGGGCATCATCCACGTCGGAACACTCAGGAACGCCCCGGCCCATTGCCGCCGTGCAAGCGGCCGAAATGCCGGGCCGAGAACAGCGCGATCGACAGTACGCCGGCGCCGCATGCGAGGACGTCGCCTGTGTTTCTCAAGCCGAAGTCGCCGATACGGCAAACGAGCGCATAGCCGGCAGCGCCGTTGAAAAAGCCCCACAGCACGTTTACGGTGGACGAGGACAGGCCTTCGCCCGGCGGCTTGGCGAACGGGCTTTGAAAAGACCGCCCCATCATGCCGCTGACGAAATGCGGAATTGCGTTCGCGAGAAAAAGACCGCCGAAAAAATAGGACACCGCATAAAGCCAGCTCATAGTTGAAGATCCTTTTTTGTCGGGTCGAGCATTGGGCTATGCGCCGTTGCCGGCATGCCCCCGAGCCTGCGGGTCGTCCAGTTCGGCCTCGCTCAAGCGCTTGATAAGTGCAGCCGCCGACATCAGCGTGCGCCGCTGCTCGGAATCGAGCTCGGCCATCGCGGCCAGCAGCCACTTCTGCTTGGCGGCGCTGCGTTTGCGCCGAGCCTGGATGCCGTCGTCCGTCAGCGCAAACAGGACCTGCCGGCCGTCTGTCGGATGGGAACGGCGCTCGACCAGCCCCTCGCGTTCCAGTTCGGCCAGCGTCGCGCCCATGGACTGGGGCTTTACCGACTCCATCCGGGCGAGATCGGCCGTCGTCTTCGGCCCTGCCTTCTCCAGCCGCGACAGCACCATGGTCTGGGACCAGGTCAATCCGTCCGGATTCGATTCCGTGCGCAGGCGCCGCAAGAACTGGCTGATGGCCAGAGCGAGCTCGGAAATGGTGGCTTCCAGGGATAGGGATGCGGCGGGCGTGGCAGTCATGGCACCAGCATAGGTATAAACAGGAAAACTTGCAAGTTTTCCTGTTTATATTTCAATCATCCATCACCGGGAGGAAATGAAAAAGCCCCGCGATGGGGCTTTTGCCGTGCTGGCGGTTGGCGGCTCAGGCCACCGCCACCGGAATCTTGCCGATCCTGGCCTGCCATTCCTTCGGGCCGGTGTTGTGCACCGATACGCCGTTGGCGTCGACCGCCACGGTCACGGGCATGTCCTGCACCTCCAACTCGTAGATGGCTTCCATGCCCACGTCGGCAAAACCCAGCCGGTCATCATTTCGTTTGGCACCAATCAACTCACCAGTTATCGCGTCGGACCAAACGACGCCTTTTCCACCGTCATTGGCACCAACAGCTTTCTTCATTTGGAAATTGTTCCCATCACGGTGGGCACGAATCAATTGCTCGGACTCGCCGTCACGCCCGGACCGCAAGCCGAGCCGGGACTGGGAATCCAGATCATCAACCTGAGTCCGGCCGGGTCTTTCATCGTCGCCACCAAAGTCGCATTTTACGGCGGATTGGTGATTTCCGCGCCGCTGATTCTCTACTTCATCGCGCAGTTCGTTTTCCCCGCGCTGAAATTGATCGAGAAGAAATATGTCTATCGCGGCATCCTGTTCGGCGCTGGATTGTTTATGACCGGAGTTTGCTTTTGCTATTTCGTGCTCATGCCCGTGGCGCTCGCGGCCTCGGTTCAATACGCCGAATGGCTTGGATTCTCCGCTTACCAATGGCGCGCGGAGGATTACGTCGGGTTCGTCTGCAATTTCAGGCTGTGAAGTGGACGCGGCTGTGAATTGCCCGTGGTAATTTTGACCTTGGTGAGGATTGGTCTGCTCAGTTATGGCACCCTCGCG
>CALGFL010000093.1 GCA_937881145.1 uncultured Bordetella sp. | reverse complement strand
TGGTCGAGTACGGCGGCGGCACGATCGCGGCCGGCAATATGCGCCTGCGCCGGCGCAACGGGGATCTGCTGGACCTGGCCCGCGCCGAAGAGTCGGTGCTGCAGCGCGTGCGCGGCGCGGACATCGCCATGATCTTCCAGGAGCCGATGACGGCGCTGAACCCCAGCTTCACGGCCGGGGTGCAGATTGCCGAGGCGCTGCAATTGCACCAGGGCCTGGATGCCGGCGCCGCGCGCGCCGAGACGCTGCGCATGCTCGAGCGCGTGCGCATTCCCGAGGCGCGCAACGTGCTGGACCGCTATCCGCACCAGCTGTCGGGCGGCATGCGCCAGCGCGTCATGATCGCCATGGCCCTGTCGTGCAAGCCGCAGCTTCTGATCGCCGACGAGCCCACTACCGCGCTGGATGTGACCATCCAGGCGCAGATCCTGCAGTTGATACGCCAATTGCAGGAAGAAATGGATATGGGCGTGATCTTCATCACGCACGATATGGGCGTGGTGGCCGAGGTGGCCGACCGCGTGCTGGTGATGTACCGCGGCAAGAAGGTGGAGGAGGGCACCACGGACGACGTTTTCGCCCGGCCCGCGCATGGCTACACCCGCGCACTGCTCTCGGCCGTGCCGCGGCTGGGCGCGATGCAGGGCACCACGCTGCCGGCGCCGTTTCCCCTGCTGCGCGTGGACGGCAGCCATGTGCCCGAGGCGCCGGACGCGGGCAAGGTCGATACGGTACGCCGCGAGCAGGGCCCGATCCTGAGCGTGCGCGACCTGATCGCGCGCTTCGATGTCGCCAGCGGCATCCTGGGTCGGGTCGAAAAGCGCGTGCATGCGGTGGAGAAAGTCAGCTTCGACCTTTATCCCGGCGAGACGCTTGCGCTGGTGGGCGAGTCCGGCTGCGGCAAGACCACCACTGGCCGTTCGCTGCTGCAGCTGGTCAAAAGTCAGGGCGGCCGCATCGAATTCGACGGCCAGGACATAGGCACCCTGCGCGGCGCGGCCATGCAGGCCGTGCGCCGGCACATTCAGTTCATCTTTCAGGATCCTTTCGCTTCGCTCGACCCGCGCATGACGGTGGGCGACTCCATCATGGAGCCGCTTCTCATCCACCGCGTGGCCCGCGGCGGCCAGGCGCGCGAGCGGGTGCGCTGGCTGATGGACAAGTGCGGCCTCATGCCCGATATGGCCAGCCGCTACCCGCATGAATTCTCGGGCGGCCAGCGCCAGCGCATCGGCATCGCGCGCGCCCTGGCGCTCAATCCCAAGGTGGTGGTGGCCGACGAGTCCGTCTCGGCGCTGGACGTGTCGGTCCAGGCGCAGATCGTCAACCTCATGCTGGACCTGCAGCGCGAGCTGGGCGTGGCCTTCCTGTTCATCTCGCACGACATGGCGGTGGTCGAACGCATCAGCCACCGCGTGGCGGTGATGTATCTGGGCCAGATCGTCGAGATCGGCCCGCGCCAGGCCATTTTCGAGAATCCGCAGCATCCCTATACCAGGAAGCTGATGTCCGCCGTGCCCATCGCCGACCCTGCCCGCCGCCATCGCCAGCGTTCGCTGCTGGTCGACGAAATCCCCAGCCCGGTGCGCAGGGTGGGTGACGAGCCGGTGGTGCAGCCTTTGGCCCAGGTGGGCGAGGGCCATTTCGTCGCGCGCCATCCGGTCGGCGTCTATGCATGAGCTCAAGCCTCGACCAGCCCGAGGGGTAGGCTACGCCTAGGTTTGCGTAGCGTACGGCTGGTGGTAGTCTTGACGATATACCAAACCATCGGCCCACTCGGCGCTCTTGCCATGCCGCCTACCGATATCGCCGCCAAGCCCCAAAACAGGCCCTGTATGGCTGTGCATCGCATGCTCGAACTGGGACGCAAGGTGGCCTCATTCGCGGCGCTTTCCCTCTTCATGAGCTGCGCCGCCCACGCCCAAGCCGATGTTCAAGAGCCGATCAAGCTGCAGATCATCGGCGGGCTCGACGCAGTCACCCAGTACACGAAGATCGAGCAGCCCTTTTGGCAGTCCGGGATCGAAGCGCTGTCGGCGGGCAGGATCAGCGCCACGATCCGGCCGCTCAACGGCGGCGGGTTGCGCAGCCAGGAAATGCTCCAGCTGCTGCGGCTCGGCGTGGTCACGTTCGGCACCGCCATCCTGTCCGACGTCGAGGGCGAGGCGCCTGAATTGAACGCCGTCGACCTGCCCGCGCTCAATCCCGACGTGGCGACGTTGCGTCAGTCCGTCGACGCGTTCCGGGGGCATCTGCGCGAGCTGCTGCGCGATCGCTTCGGCATCGAACTGCTCGGCGTCTACGTGTATCCGGCGCAGGTTCTGTTTTGCGCCAAGCCCTTCAAGGGGCTCGACGATCTGTCGGGGCGCAAGGTGCGCACCTCGTCGGTCGGGCAGTCCGAGATGATGGCCGCATTGGGCGCCTTGCCCATGATTCTGCCTTTTGCCCAAACCACCGCGGCCTTGCGCGACGGCATCGCCGACTGCGCCATCACCGGTACCTTGAGCGGCTACGAAATCGGCCTGCCGAACGTAAGCACCGCCGTCCACACGTTCGCAGTCAACTGGGGCGTGTCGATCTTCGGCGCCAACGAAGCCTATTGGCACTCGTTGCCGGCCGATGCGCGCGGCGTCATCCGGCGCGCAGTGAGCCAGCTGGAGGAAAAAATCTGGTCGCAGGCGCAGGCCGATACCGACCTGGGCCTGGCCTGCGATGCCGGAAAGGCAGCCTGTTCCGGCAAATCCGAGCGGCCCATGACCGTCGTGCCGACCTCCGCCGCGGACAAGAAACGGCGCCGCCAGCTCCTGGCCGGCGTCGTGCTGCCGCACTGGTTCGCGCGCTGCGGCCAGGACTGCGTGACGTCCTGGAACACGTATTTGAAGCCGATACACGATATCGAGGTCAATGCGCCGTGATGCCTCAGCACCCTCTGTGAGTATCAATGCTCAATCGCTTCAAACTCATGGTTGGAATCGGCATGGCGGTCATATTGGTGGCCGCCATCCTGGGAACCGCGCATCTGGTCCAGCAAAGACGGCAGATGGCATGGCACGCCGCGGAACAATCGCTCGAAAGCGCCGCGGTGGCCGTCGAGAATGCGTTCGACCGCCAAATGCTGCAGGTCGACGGCGCCCTGGCGAGCTTTCCGATGCTGTTCGACATCGCGCAGATTTCGCCGAATCAAAGCGAGTCCGCCGGTCGGTTGCTGCGCGGTCTGAGCTTTCAGACGATGGCGTTTCGCGACTTGCTGCTCGTCGGGCAGGACGGCACCATCATCGCGTCCACCCGGCCGACCGGCTCGCGCCGCGTGCTTCCACGGGAGATCGCGATGCCCGGGCGCGCACCCACCAAGCTGATCGGTCCTTTGCGCAACACCATCACCGGCGATTGGTCGCTCTATGTCGCGCGCACCATTTCGGGCTGGAACGGCATCGTGCCGGTCGCCGAGATTCCGCTGGCCACGCTCATGAACCTGCTGGCGGAAACCGGTGTCGGCCCCGACACGCGGATCTTCCTGGAGCGCCCCGACCGCCAGATCGTCGCCGCGTGGCCCTATGACGAGACACTGATCGGCAGGCACGGGGTTTCCGGGTGGCCCGAGCAATTCAGTAATGGCAAGGCCTTCGCGCAAGAGGCCAAGAACGGCGACGCCACCCTGAAAGTGGTCCGGACTTCGCTCTACGGAAATATCCAGGTCGTGCTGTCCGCGAGCAGCGCGAACTTTCTCGCCGACTGGCGCGTGGATCGGGACAGGACAATACTCGCGACCACGATCGCACTCCTGCTCTTGCTGGCGTTTTCCG
>CALGFL010000092.1 GCA_937881145.1 uncultured Bordetella sp. | reverse complement strand
TGCGAGCGGGTCTGGGCGGCGAGGGAATCGAAAAGTACATCTATTCCGCCAAGTTCGCGCAGCGTGGCGCTGCATGCGTGCATCGTATCGCTCAATTTTTCTTTACCTGGCCGATCGCGCAAAGAGGGTGTCGCGGCCGAAGCTCCAGCATTCGAGGCGTGACGTTCTTCGAGCGGAATCCGTTGTTAGCCAGACAAGGATAGGCCGCCGAAACTAAAGACAAAGTTAAGAAGCCGGCAAAGGCTGCGTCGTCGTCCGGGATTCCGGACTAAGGCCTCGCGCCGGTCGCGCGCGTCTGTCGGACCGGCGCATTCGGCGATAATCGACAGTCATCGCCTATGCAGGAGCCCGCCATGTCCGAACTCAGCCCAGAAAGCGCACTCGAAACCATCGTGGTGCCGCGCGCCAGCGACATCGGTAACTTCGAGGTGCGGCGCGCGCTGCCCTCGATGCACAAGCGCAGCGTGGGTCCCTTCGTCTTCCTGGATGAAATGGGTCCCGCCGTGGTGCCCGCCGGCAAAGGCATGGACGTGCGACCGCACCCGCACATCGGGCTGGCCACGGTCACCTATCTCTATGACGGGTCCATCATGCATCGCGACGGCCTGGGCAGCATCCAGCTCATCGAGCCAGGCGAGATCAACTGGATGACCGCCGGCCGCGGCATCGTGCATTCCGAGCGATCCACGCCCGAGGCCCGTCGCGTCGACCAGCGTCTCTTCGGTTTGCAAATGTGGGTGGCCCTGCCGCGCGACAAGGAAGAGATGGAACCCGCTTTCGACCACTACGGCCTGGATGCGCAGCCGGTGCTCGAAGGCGAGGGCGCCTGGGTGCGCGTGGTGGCCGGATCGCTTTTCGGCCGGACTTCCACAGTGCAAACGCAATCGCCGCTGTTCTACGGCGACGTCAGGCTCCAGGCCGGCGCCAAGCTGGACCTGCCAGCCGAACACATCGAGCGCGCGGCCTACCTGGTCCAAGGCACGGTGCAGGTGCAAGGGCAGGACCACGAACCCGGCCGTCTGCTGGCCTTCGCGCCCGGCCGCCCGGTCACGCTCACCGCAGTCGGCGGGCCGGCGCGCTTTGCCGTGCTCGGCGGAGAACCCCTGGACGGCCCGCGCTTTGTCTGGTGGAACTTCGTCTCCAGCCGCAAGGAACGCATCGAGCAGGCCAAGCAGGACTGGCAGCGCAACCGCTTCGATCAGGTGGTTCCCGGCGATACGACGCAGTTCATACCTCTGCCTGAGAAGCCTTGAGAGAGATTCCGCACCGCAGCAGCTTTATTGCCAGGGATGCTCAATTCCGGCCGCCTCATAACCCTGCCTCGTAAGGGTATAGCGAATAGTTGAGAAAAACAGTCAACTGACTGCGGTAAAATCACCGCATTATCAGTGTCTTGCATAGTCCGGCCGACCCGGCACTTTTTCTCTCTCGAATATGGCTGCCTTCAATACCGAACGCGTACTTACCGTGCGCCACTGGAACGACACGCTTTTCTCGTTCACCACCACCCGCGACACCGCGCTGCGCTTTCACAACGGCCATTTCGTCATGATCGGACTGGAGGTCGAAGGCAAGCCGTTGATGCGCGCCTACAGCATCGCCAGCGCCAACTACGAGGAAAACCTCGAATTCTTCAGCATCAAGGTGCAGGACGGCCCGCTCACTTCGCGCCTGCAGCACCTGAAAGAAGGCGACTCCATCCTCGTGAGCCGCAAGCCCGTGGGCACCCTGGTCGCCGACGATCTCAAGCCTGGCAAGCACCTGTATCTGTTCGCCACCGGCACGGGGCTCGCGCCGTTCCTGAGCATCATCAAGGATCCGGGCGTGTACGAGCGCTTTGAAAAGGTCGTGCTGCTGCACGGCGTGCGCCACGTGAATGAGCTGGCCTATTCCGATTTCATCGAACGCGAACTGCCCGAGAACGAATTCTTCGGTGAAATGGCGCGCGACAAGCTGATCTACTATCCCACCGTCACGCGCGAGCCGTTCCGCAACCAAGGGCGCATCACGTCCCTGGTCGATAGCGGCAAGCTCTTCGAAGACATCGGCCTGCCCCCCCTGGACCCGGCCGTCGATCGCGCCATGATCTGCGGCAGCCCGCACATGCTGGCCTATATCCGCGCCATGCTGGACAGCCGCGGCTTCCAGGTCTCGCCCGGCGTGGGCGAGCCCGGCGACTACGTCTACGAGCGCGCCTTCGCCGAGAAATAATCCGGCGCAGGCACGTCCAGGCCGACGCGCCGCCGGTCTGGTTCGCTTCCCCCTTCATCGCCCGCAGTCGCCCGCAGTCGCCAGCCGACGCGGGCGATTTGTCTTTTGTCGCGCGAATCCCGCAGCTTCGCGTAAACCCTGTTGTTTCGGCTTTTTTTCCGTGAAATACTCGTTTCATCCGAAATACTGGATATTAATCTGGTATATCGGACAAACGAGGCTCGAGCGCAGTGCGGAATCGACGCCTTTGTCCTTTTCTCCTTCAAGACTCAGGGAAATATCCGTCATGAAACTCGTCAAAACTAGCGCCAAAATCGCCTGCGGGTTTGCGGTGGTCGGGCTGCTGGCCATCGCCGGCTGCACCAAGACTGCGCCGACCGGCCAGGATGCCTCCGCCTCGTCGACGCTGCACAAAGTCCTGCAACGCGGCACGCTGCGCGTGGGCGACTGCCTCTCGTTCGCGCCCTTCGGCTTCATGGACCAGAACGGCAAGCCGGACGGCTACGACGTCGATCTGGCCAAGGAACTCGCCAAGGAAATGGGTGTGAAGCTCGAAATGGTCGACACCACGAGCGCCAACCGCATTCCAAACTTGCAGACCAGCAAGGTCGACGTGGTGTTCTGCAATTTCACGCGCAACCTCGAACGCGCCAAGGAAATCGAGTTCACCACGCCCTACGTCGTCGCCAGCGAAGCCATGCTCGTGCGCAAGGACCGCGGCATCCATTCGGCCAAGGACATGGCCAACCGCACCATCGCCACGGTCAAGGGCTCGACCAACGGCGACGAGGTACGCTCCATGGGCATCCCGGTCAAGATCCAGGAATACGACAGCTCGCAGGCCGCCATCCTCGCGGTCAAGCAGGGCCAGGCCGACGCCATGATCGAAGACACCAACTTCCTGGCTTATCAGGCCAAGCTCGATCCCTCGCTGACGGTGACCGACGACGCGCTGGTGCCGCTCGAATACAACGCGTTCGGCGTGAAGCAGGGCGACCAGATCTGGCTCAATTATCTGAATCTGTACCTCTTCAACATCAACGCGTCGGGCCTGAACAAGCAGCTTTATCACAAGTGGTTCGGCATCGATCCGAAGTTCCCGCTGAACCCGCAGTTCTGAGCCCGAACCCCGATACACGACGGATCCAGGAGGATCTATGAGCTACCAGTGGCTGACGTTGTGGGGCTATCTGCCCGACTTCATCCGCGCCGGATGGCTGACCTTGCAGATAACGCTGCTCGCATTCTGCCTGGCGCTGGCGCTGGGCCTTGTCGCGGCGCTCGCCAGCGCGGCGCGGGTCGGCGTCTTGCGTCTCGTGGCCAGCTGCTATGTCGAGCTGATCCGCAACACGCCCATCCTCCTGCAGATCTTCATCGTGTTCTTCGGGCTGCCGTCGCTCGGGCTGCACATGAGCGCGTATACGGCCGGCGTGATCGCCTTTGGCGTGAACGTCGGCGCGTACCTGTCCGAAGTGTTCAGGGCCGGCATCCAATCGGTGCCCAAGGGGCAGATGGAAGCGGCCGCCATCCTGGGACTGGAGCGCCCGCAGGTCTTTGTCAGCGTCGTGCGGCCGCAGGCCGCGCGCGCAGTC
>CALGFL010000091.1 GCA_937881145.1 uncultured Bordetella sp. | reverse complement strand
ACACCCATCGGCGCCGCGCGGAATTCATCCGGCTACGAGGGGAAGCAGCGCGAGTATGGGCATCAAGATCCGCAGCCAGCGCGGTCCGTACAGGCGCAGCAGCGCGATCGTCAAGCCCAGCAGGAGACTGGCCACCGCCGTGATCGCGCTCAGCGCCACGGTGATGCCCAGGCCGCCAGCGAAGAAGCGCCAGTTATCGATGACGGGAGAAAAGTCGAAATCCATGGAATCTCCGCGGCGGCGCCGACGCAAGGCTTATTGCATGTGCTCGACGACGCTCTTTTCGTCGGCGGTCAGCTTGGGTTGCATCGCAGCCGCCACTTTCCTCAGCCAATCGAGGTACGCGGGTTGGTTCTTGTCGACCGCCAGGCCCACGGGATCGGCCTTCTCGGTGCTTTTCTGGCAGTTGTCAGCGGAGGGAAACACCACTAGTCCATGCACCTTGCGGTTCAGCGCAACCCACGGCACGCGATTGATCGGCACGACGTCGGCGCGCTTGGCCATGATCTCTTCGACCGGCGCGGTGGCGCCGGAGTTGTTCACGGCACGCAGCGTGGCCTTGGGAAAGCGCTGCTTGACCCAGCCCTCCTCGGCGCCCCCGGTGAAGTAGGCGACGGTGATGCCCGCCCGGTTCAGATCGTCGACCGATTTGACGCCGGCCAGCTTGGGATTGTCGGCGCGGCCGAACATGCACACGCTGGTCGACGAATACAGCACGAAATCCACCACTTTGGTGCGATCGGGCGTCTGCGCCAGCGGAGTGATACTCATGTCGACCTGGTTGGCGGCCAGCACGGGGATCTTGGTTTCATGCGACACCATCACCGGAGCCAGCTTTACACCCAGCAGATGCGCGTATTCCTTGGCCAGCATCCAGGCCGGACCGCTCCAGGCCTCGCCGCTGCCCGAGGTGTTCTGGATCAGCCAGGGCGCGTTCTGCAAAACCCCCACGCGCAACTGGCCCGATTTGCGAATGGCGTCTATCCGCGGACTCTGGCCGGGAGCGGGAGGCGCGGGCAGGGTCTGCGCCGAAGCCAAAGCCGATACTGCCAACAGCGCGGCGGCGGCGGTCCAGCGGCCCCATGCGCGGCTCTTGTCGTGTTGCTGCATTTTTTGTCTCCTGGTTTTTGATTCTGGTCTTGGGTGAATCAGCGCCACCCCTGCGCGAATACGCCTATCACGCGCTCGAGATGCGCGCGCATCGCCTGCCTTGCCAGTTCCGCGTCGCGCGCCACCAGGGCGCTGAAGATGCGCTGATGGTCTTCCGACGATGCCTGGCGCAAAGCCTGCGTATGAAAATGCTGTTCGGTCTTTTCCCAGATCGGGCCGCGCGCCTGGTCCCACATGGAAACCACGGCGGCATGCAGCACGCTGTTTCCGGTGGATTGCGCGATGTGCAGGTGGAACTGGCGATCGGCCTCGCGGTTGGCCTCCTGGTCCATCATCTGCTCGCGCATCGCCGTCAACGCGCCAAAGATGCGATCCAGATCCGCATCAGTGCGGGTGGTGGCTGCCAGCGCAGCGATCTCGGACTCGATCAGACAGCGCGCCCGCAGAAGCTCGAACGGCCCCACCCCGGTCTCCTGCGTGGTCGGCAGCCTGGCGCCTCCCGATCCGGCGTCGCAGACGTAAATGCCCGAGCCGCCGCGGACCTCGACCACGCCCTGCAACTCCAGCGCAATGATGGCCTCGCGCAAGGCGGTGCGGCTGACGTCCAGGCGCTCGGCCAGTGCGCGCTCGGCCGGCAGGCGCTGGCCAATCTGGAATTCGCCTTGGTCTACCAATTCCCGAATTTGGGCGGCCAGGCGCAGATAGGCACGGTCTGGCGCCTGCCTATCTATGGACTCTTCGGATTTGGGGATGAGTTTGAGCATAATGGCGATAAATTGGTTGAACCAATTATTAGATGGTCAACCAATTTATCGCCATTATGGTTTACCAGAATAATTCTGGTAAACCACGATTGCCGCCATGACGACGCCTGCCAGGCAGGCGGCAGGCCCGATCAGCCCAGATTCGGCGCCAGCGAACGCCGCACGTCTTCTTCCGTGCGGCCGCTGCGCGCGACGTAGTCGGCGACCTGGTCCGCGCCGATCACGCCCACATTGAAGTACTGCGATTCGGGGTGGCTGAAGTAGAAGCCCGACACGCTCGAGGCCGGCATCATGGCGTAGCCCTCGGTGATGTGCATGCCGATCTCTTGGGCCTGCAGCACGCGGAACATGTCGGTCTTGACCACGTGCTCGGGACAGGCCGGATAGCCCGGCGCCGGACGGATGCCGCGATACTTCTCGGCGATCATCTCGTCGTTGCTCAGGGTCTCGTCGATCGCATAGCCCCAGAGATCCTGGCGCACGCGGGCGTGCAGGCATTCGGCGAACGCCTCGGCCATGCGATCGGCCAGCGACTTGAGCATGATGGCCGAATAGTCGTCCTGGGCCGCCAGGAACTCGGCCTCTTTGTGTTCGAGGCCCAGCCCCGAGGTCACGGCGAAGACGCCGATATAGTCGGCCACGCCGCTCGCCTTGGGCGCAATGTAGTCGGCCAGGCACTTGTTGGCAACGCCTTCGCGCTTGACGCCCTGCTGGCGCAGGTTGCGCCAGGTAAAGAGCACTTCGCTGCGCGACTCGTCTTTGTAGACCTCGATGTCGTCGTCGTTGACGGTGTTGGCCGGATAGAAGCCCACCACGCCGTTGGCCTTGAGCCAGCGGCCCTCGACGATCTTCTTGAGCATGGCCTGGCCTTCTTCAAAGACCTTGCTCGCCTGTTCGCCCACCACCTTGTCCTGCAGGATGGCGGGAAAGTGGCCGAACAGGCCCCAGGTGTTGAAGAACGGGCCCCAGTCCACGTACCTGGCGATCTCGGCCAGGTCGTAGCTCTTGAAATCGCGGCGGCCCAGGTACTTGGGCCTGGGCGGGACGTATGCGGTCCAGTCGGTCGCGGGCCGGGCGGCGCGCGCCTCGGCCAGCGCGATGACGGGCGTGGCCTTGCGGTTGGCATGGCGCCGCCGCACCTCTTCGTACTCCTGCGCGACCTCGGCGACATAGGCATCGGCCTGGTCGGACATCAGGCTGGCAGCCACCGACACCGCGCGGCTGGCGTCGGGCGTGTAGACCACCGGCCCGTCGTAGTGCGGCGCGATCTTCACCGCGGTGTGCACGCGGCTGGTGGTGGCGCCGCCGATCATCAGCGGGACCTTGCGCTCGCGGAAATAATCGTCGCGCTGCATTTCGGAAGCGACGTAGGCCATCTCTTCCAGGCTGGGCGTGATGAGCCCGGACAGGCCGACGATGTCGGCGTTTTCCTTCTTGGCCATGTCGAGGATCTGGGCGCAGGGCACCATCACGCCCATGTTCACCACCTCGAAGTTATTGCATTGCATGACCACGGAGACGATGTTCTTGCCGATGTCGTGCACATCGCCCTTGACCGTGGCGATGACCATCTTGCCCTTGGAGCGCACGTCGCCCCCGGCGGCCTCGATCTGGCGCTTCTCTTCCTCGATGAAAGGAATGAGGTGGGCCACCGCCTGCTTCATCACGCGCGCCGACTTCACCACCTGCGGCAGGAACATCTTGC
>CALGFL010000090.1 GCA_937881145.1 uncultured Bordetella sp. | reverse complement strand
GAGGTGGCCACGTGAAAGGCGCGCGAGATGATCTCGGGGATGCGCTCGACCTGGTCGATCTCGGTGACCCATTTGGCCTGCGTGCCGAACACCGCGCGATAGTCCATTTCCTGGAAGGCTTCGCGCTCGCGCATGCCGCGTTCGATCTGGCCCACGAAGAGGATGAGCGGCGTCGAGTCCTGCTTGGCGATGTGCACGCCGGCCAGGGCGTTGGAGGCGCCGGGGCCGCGCGTGACCATCACCACCCCGGGTTCGCCGGTGAGCTTGCCGTGCGCGTCGGCCATCATGGCCGCGCCGCCTTCCTGGCGGCAGACGGTCACATCGATATTGGCGTCGTGCAGGCCGTCGAGCACGGCCAGGTAGCTCTCGCCGGGCACGCAGAACACGTGCTTGACGCCTTGCGCCGCCAACTGGTCGACCAGGATGTGTCCGCCCAGGCGGGCAGGGGAAGTGGAAATCATGTGCGTCTCAACGTTGTAAGCAGAAAATCAGGCCAGAGTAATGTGCCGGCGGCGCATAGGGCAATTGAGAAAATCGCACTAGGTCTTGAGTGATCGGCACAGGTGCCCGGATTTGCGGGGCCGGCCGCGTGCCGGAACGCGGCCTTGGAATCACGCGGCCAGGCCTTCGAAGAAGCGGCGGGCGTTCGATTCCAGCGCTTCGATGTAATAGCCGCCTTCCTGCACGATCAGCGTGGGCAGCTTCAATGCGCCGACCGCGCGGCCCAGTTTCTCGAAGCCGCTTTCGCTGACCGAGACCTTGGCCTGCGGGTCTTTCTCGAAGATGTCGAAACCCAGCGACAGCACCAGCGCGTCCGGCTGGAACAGTTCGATGGCCGTGCGCGCCTGGCCCAGCTTGTCGAAAAAAACCGACTCGGGCGAGCCGTGCGGCATGGGCAGATTGATGTTGCAGCCATAGCCTGCGCCCGCGCCGCGCTCGTTCTCGAAGCCGGCCACCGCCGGATAGAAATTCTCCGGATCGCCGTGGATCGAGACGTAGAGCACGTCGCTGCGCTCGTAGAAGATTTCCTGGGTGCCTTGGCCGTGGTGCATGTCGGTATCGAGGACGACGACCTTGGGATACCTGGCGGTCAGGTGCTGCGCGGCGATGGCCGCGTTGTTCAGGTAGCAGAAGCCGCCGGCGGCATCGCGCCGGGCGTGGTGGCCGGGCGGGCGGCACAGGGCGTAGGCCTGGCGCTCGCCTGCCAGCAGATCTTCGGCGGCGGCGATGGCGCATTGGGCGGACCAATAGGCCGATTGCCAGGTCCTGGGACCGACCGGGCAGCTGCCATCGGCCAGGTAGCGGCCGGCCTGCGCCAGCATGCCGCGCAGGGCGTTGGGCTCGCGCACGAAAACGGAGGGTATGACTTCGTCGCCCCAGTCTTCGGGCAGTTGCTTCCAGTTGCGATGCGCGCTTTCCAGAAAGCGCAGATAGTCCAGCGTGTGCACCGCCGAGATCGCGCCCGCGCCGCGGTCGGCCGGCGCGTCGACGTCAAAGCCCAGCTTGCGGGCCGCGCCCACCAGGCCGTCCAGCCGCGCCGGGATTTCCTGCGGCGTACGCATCTTGCCGCGCGAGAAAAAGGTTTGCGGATGATGCAGCTTCTGGTCTTGGTGAAAATAGGTCTTCATGCCGAGGCTTCCTGGTGGATGGTGATCGCGTCGCTGAAATGCCAGGCATAAGAGTAAACCCATGGAGCGGATGGCCAGGGCTCGCCCGGGTTGCGCCCGGGTAGAATCGCAGGGCGATGAGCCAAGACCCGCATTCTTTCCTGTCTTCGAGCGCGCCCCTGGTCGCGCAGGCCGACATCGACGCTTTCATCGACGCGATCTGGCTGGAGGACGGGCTGGCCGCCAACACGCTGGCCGCCTATCGGCGCGACCTCAGCGCCTTTGCCGCCTGGCTGCAAACTCCTGCGCAAAGCCGCTTGCCGGCAGCAGTCCCGCTGACCCAGGCCGAAACGGCCCACATCGAATCCTGGTTCGCTGCGCGCCACGCCGAAAGCCGGCCCACGACCGCCAACCGGCGCCTGGCCGCGCTGCGCCGCTTCTATGCCTGGGCGCTGCGCGAGCACCGCAGTCCGCGCGATCCGTGCCTGACCCTGGTGGCTGCCAAGCAGCCGCCGCGCTTGCCCAAGACCCTGTCGGAAGCCCAGGTCGAAGCCTTGCTGCGCGCGCCGGACACCGGCACCGCGCGCGGTCTGCGCGACCGCGCCATGCTCGAAACGCTTTACGCCACAGGCCTGCGCGTGTCGGAGCTGGTGGGCCTGCGCGCGCTCGAAGTGAGCCTGAACGAAGGCGTGGTGCGCGTGGTGCAGGGCAAGGGCGGCAAGGACCGCCTGGTGCCGCTGGGCGCCGAAGCCGCGCACTGGATCGACCGCTATTCGCGCCAGGCGCGCCCCGAACTGGCCGGCGCGAAAGTCAGCGACGCGCTCTTTGTCACGGCGCGCGCGCAGGCCATGACGCGCCAGGCCTTCTGGCAGCTCATCAAGAAATATGCCTTGCAGGCCGACATCCACGCGCCCTTGTCGCCGCACGTGCTGCGCCATGCCTTTGCCACGCATTTGCTCAACCACGGCGCGGACCTGCGCGTGGTGCAGATGCTGCTGGGGCATGCCGACATTTCCACCACGCAGATCTACACCCACGTCGCGCGCGAACGCCTGAAGGCCCTGCACGCCGCGCATCACCCGCGCGGGTGAGGTTTAAACTCGCCGGCATCATGAGCAAAGCCAGGCACATCTGCGAAACGCCCGCCACCCAGTTTCTCAAACAGTACAAGGTGGCTTTCGGCGAACATCCCTACGATTACGTCGATCACGGCGGCACGGGCGAATCGGCCCGCCAGCTGGGTGTGGACGAGCACATCGTGGTCAAGACCCTCATCATGGAAGACGAGGACGCCAAGCCCATGGTGGTGCTGATGCACGGCGACCGCGAGGTGTCCACCAAGAGCCTGGCGCGCCAGATCGGCGCCAAGAAAGTCGCGCCCTGCAAGCCTGAGGTGGCGCAGCGCCATTCGGGCTATATGGTGGGCGGCACCTCGCCCTTCGGCACCAGGAAGCGCATGCCCATCTGGGTCGAAGCGTCCGTGCTGGACCTGCCGCGCATCTACATCAACGGCGGGCGGCGCGGCTATCTGGTGAGCATCGAGCCCGCCGCGCTGGTCGATCTGCTGGGTGCCAGGCCCGTCAACGCCGCCTTGCAATAGCGGCTGCCGGGGCTCCGGCACCCGGTCATGTCCAGGCAGCGGGGCTTGCCGCATAATGTGGATGGATATATCGGCCGATGGACGGTCCGCCGGCCGCTTTCGCGGAGACGAGCATGAGCAAGAAGCTATTGATGCTGGTCGGCGACTACGCCGAAGACTATGAAACCATGGTGCCCTTCCAGACGTTGCTGGCGGTGGGGCATACGGTGCACGCGGTGTGTCCCGACAAGAAGGCAGGCGAAAGCGTG
>CALGFL010000089.1 GCA_937881145.1 uncultured Bordetella sp. | reverse complement strand
CTACTATTCGGCGGGCCTGGTAAGCTCGAATACTCCCGGCGACTCAGCGCACGGCATCTCGGGTTTCGGCTCCTATGCCTTCACGCCGCAATGGGCTGTATTCGGCCGCTACGACTCGGTCGATCCCAACACCAAGACCGCGCCGCTGCGCACCGAGAATTACTACACGCTCGGCATCAGCTACAGCCCGACCAAGATTGTCGACTTCGCGCTGGCCTACAAGCACGACGCGGCCAGCCACGGCACGATCTCGACCGGCAACGGCACGATCGGCGGTTCGATCAACGGCAATTACAGCGAAATCGGCCTGTTCGGCAATTTCCAGGGGTAAACGGATTTTCCGGCCTTCCGGCCGGTAAATTCATCCCCGCGCTCACGGGCGCATAGAGAAAGGATGAAACAATGAAACACTTCAAGCATATCACCGCCTCCCTGCTGGGCCTCACCGCGGCCTGCTTCGTGGCCGGCGGCGCCATGGCCGCCAACCTCACCGGTGCCGGCGGCACCGCCATCTATCCGGTGCTGCAGGTCTGGGCCCAGAAGTACCACGCCAAGACCAACAACCAGGTGAACTACCAGGCCATCGGTTCCGGCGGCGGTATCTCGCAGATCAAGGCCAAGACAGTGGACTTCGCCAATTCCGACAAGCCGCTGAAGCGCGACGAACTGGCGGCGAGCCATCTGGTGCAGTTCCCGCAGGTCGTGATTTCCATCGTGCCGGTCGTGCATCTGCCGGGCATCAAGGCCGGTCAATTGGTGCTGAACGGCCAGGTCTTGTCCAAAATCTTCCTGGGCCAGATCACCCGCTGGAACGACCCGGCCATCAAGGCCCTCAATCCCAGCGTGCCGCTGCCGAACATGGCGGTGCTGGTGGTCCACCGCGCCGATGGTTCGGGCACGACCTTCAACTTCGCCGACTATCTCGGCAAGGTGAACCCGGAATGGGCCAGCAAAGTCGGCGCCGACACCTCCATCGAGTGGCCGGTGGGCGTGGGCGGCAAGGGCAATGCCGGTGTCGCCGGTACGGTGCAGCAGACCGTGGGCTCGATCGGCTATGTCGAATATGCCTATGCCAAGCAGTCCAACATGGTGTGGACCGACATGGTCAACCAGGCCGGCAAGCGCGTCCAGCCGACCATGGCCGCGTTCCAGTCGGCTGCCGCCAATGCCGACTTCAGCAAGGTGCAGGACTTCTACCTGATCCTCACCAACCAGCCCGGCGCGGCGAGCTGGCCGATCACGGCGGCGACCTACATGCTGATGCGCGACGACTATGCCGCCGACCGCAACAAGAACGTTCTCCAGTTTCTGGATTATGCACTGCATGACGGCGCGGCCGACGCCCAGAGGCTGGACTATGTTCCCTTCCCGGACAGCGTGGTGAAGCAGATCGAGGCTTCCTGGCCGAAGACGCTGCACGTCACTCCGTAACGCGGTTTCAGCAGGAAACAGGGAAGGGCGGTCATGTGGCCGCCCTTCTTTGTTCTGCTTTCCGGTCCTCGAAGGCACCAGGAAGCCAAGGCCAGATGCGTGGCCTTGTCCTGGCCCTACATGTCCAGTTCGAGACCGCCACCCACGCCATCGGCATAAGCCACTGTCGTGCGGGGGATGCTGGGTTCGCCGGTAGCCAGGGCGCGGCCACAGGGCGCTATGGGCGGGAAAGAACTTTCGATCACGCGGTGGTGGTTGAAGCGCTCGGGGTACTGAAGGGCTTCAATGATTTCCACGATATGCAGGCCCAGTTCGGCCGAAAGTCTATGTGGCCGGCCGGCGCGGATGCAGTCCAGCATATCCTGTGGTCCGCGAAAGAAATCCACCGGCTTGCCGTGGGCAGCCTTGCTGAATCGGCCCAAATTCAACAGCGGAAAACGTCGCGAGCCGATGTATAGATGGTGGCGGTATGCCAGCCGCTGCAGCTTCCTAAGGATTTTCGTCGACAGGCGCCGAAGGCGCGAAGAACGTTTATCGCAACGCGTGCGGTACACGTCCACGACATGCTTGTCATTGCGCAGAGGGCGTACATGAAGATAGCCCTCGTCGCCGACAACATTGATGGACGTGTCTTCTGGAGCTACCAGACCGGTCGTGACACGGGCGACCACGCCATTGTCATACTGGATACACCCGCTGGCGAAATCGGGCGCCATGAACTCCACGGGCGTTCCCTTGTCCGGTATCTGGCAGGATGAGAAAGCTGTCACGCTGCGCGCGGGCCCGAAAAAGGCCGCCAGCCAGGTAAGGAAATAACCGGCATGTTCGTATGTGCATCCGGTCTCGAACTCATCCTTGGCCGGCCACGCTGCCCCGGAGCTTGAACACCACTTCCAGGGTTCCTCCATCGGAGCAATCATGCCGTCATCGTAATTCGCATAAACGAGAAGCACCTTGCCGACCGCACCGTCGCGGATGGCTTTGCCGAGAGTTTGGGCTGTATCGCTCAACACGCTGCAAGGCGCGCAACCGATCCGCACATTGTGTTCCGTGGCCAGCTCCACCAGTGCGCGCGCCTCCCCAATCGAGAGAGCCAAAGGTTTTTCCGTGTAAACATGCTTGCCGGCCCTGAGAGCGGCGGCGGTGATTTCGAAATGGCTGCGTGGATTGCTCAGGTTGAGCACCATGCCGACATGAGGGTCCGCCAGCAGCGCTTCCAGCGTGGCGTACGGCTTTGCTGAATAATGCCGGCAAAAAACATCGAGCCGCGCGCGATCGCGATCGTAGACGCCCGTCAGCACGAAATCGGGATGGCCACGCAGGTTGCGCATATAGAAATCCGCGACGAAACCGCATCCGACGATGGCGATCTGCATACCGACCAGTTTCTCCAACGACCCCTTGCCTGGTAACGAAAGCGGCGCTGCCACTGGTAGAGACGGGCCGTGCCACCAACAACCCGCAAAGTGGGTAGGCCCAAGGCATTGATAGAATTATATTTTCCAAGTTCGGTAGCGGGCGGATGCGACACGCGAATTTCGGGTGGCCGGGAACCCCTGATATTGATGGCACTATT
>CALGFL010000088.1 GCA_937881145.1 uncultured Bordetella sp. | reverse complement strand
CCGGCCGCAAGATCATCGTCGACACCTATGGCGGCGCCTGCCCGCACGGCGGCGGCGCGTTCTCGGGCAAAGACCCGTCCAAGGTCGATCGCTCGGCCGCCTATGCGGCGCGCTACGTGGCCAAGAACGTCGTGGCCGCCGGCCTGGCGCGCCAGTGCCAGGTGCAGGTGTCGTACGCCATCGGCGTGGCCGAACCCATCAACATCACGGTCTACACCGAAGGCACGGGCATCATCCCCGACGACCAGATCGCCAAGCTGGTGCGCGAGCACTTCGACCTGCGTCCCAAGGGCATCATCAATATGCTCGACCTGCTGCGTCCCATCTACTGCAAGACCGCGGCCTACGGCCACTTCGGCCGTCCCGAACCCGAGTTCACGTGGGAAGCGACGGACAAGGCGGCTCTGCTCAAGGCCGCCGCGGGCAAGTAAGCCGCGCCGCATCTCGCGCACCGGCAACCCCTGCTTCGGCAGGGGTTTTTCGTTGTAGGGGCTTGGAAAGATGCGTGCGCAGGCGGTGTTAACCTAGCCAGAATGACTTCCATGATTCCCAACCCCGCGGGTGACTTGCCCGGCATCGAAGAAAAGCCGAGCGTCTTCACCATGTCCGACTCGCCTTGCGTGGCGATCTGCTCGACGCTTTACGACGAGATCTGCCGCGGTTGCGGCCGCACGGCCATGGAAGTGGCCAACTGGGTGTTCTTCAGCGAAGAAGAAAAGCGCGCCATCTGGGCGCGGATACGCGCCGAGGGGTATCCGCGCAGGCCTTAGCCCATGTCTGCCGCGCGCGCGCATCAGGCGCGCATATAGGCCCATCCCTGCGCCTGTCGCTGGGCGATGTAAAGAACGGCGGCGGGAACGGCGGCAATATGGGGCGGCGCGGTCAGCGCGTTGTTTTCCAGCGTGTTACGGCACAGGCGCAAATGTGCGTCGAGCGGATGGGGGTGTTCCAACGCCGCGGCGACTGCTGTGGCGTTGGCGACCAGTTCCACCTCGGCATCCGGCGCGACCTTGAGCAGGTTGGCCAGATTGCGGCGGGCGCGTTCGAGCGCGCCCGGGGTCGGAGCGTGGATCAGCAGGCGGACAGGGGCGGTGGCGCTCATCGTTTTCTCGCTCTCGGGTTTCAATCGAGTTCCAGGCCCAGCTCGAGCGACAGGTGTTCCACATAGCCCGTAAAGCGCGGGTCTTTGCGGTCGCGCGGCCGCGGCAGGGCGACCGTCAGGTTCTCCGTCACCTGGGCGGGGTGGCCGCCCAGCACGACCACGCGATCGGCCAGGAACACGGCTTCGTCGATGTCGTGGGTCACGAACAGCACCGCCGCGCCGGTTACCTCCCACAGGCGGATCAATTCGGTTTGCAGCTTGTGTCGCGTTAGCGCGTCGACCGCGCTGAAAGGTTCGTCCATCAACAGCAGATCGGGTTTCACGGCCAGGGCGCGGGCGATACCCACGCGCTGCGCCTGCCCGCCCGAAAGCTGGTGCGGCCAGCGTTCGGCCAGGCCGGCCAGGCCGGTCAGTTGCAAGGCCTCGTCCACACGCGTCAGCTTTTCGTTGATCGGCAGATCCAGTGTTTCCAGGCCGTAGGCGATATTGCCGGCCACGCTGCGCCACGGCAGCAGGCGGCCGTCCTGGAACACGACGGCGCGACGGCGGCTGCCCGGCCGGCGCGGCAGCGTGAAGCGCATCGCGCCCGCGGCGGGCTCGATCAGGCCGGCCGCGAGGCGCAGCAGGGTGGACTTGCCCACGCCCGAGCCGCCCACCACCGCCACGAATTCGCCCGCCGCGATATCGAGCGACAAGTCCGAGATGACGGGTTGGTCGGCGCCCGGATGCGTATAGCTCAGGGCCTCGAATTCGATTACGGACGCCATGCCAGCACCTTTTTTTCCAAGCAGACGTAGAGCAGGTCGCTCGCCGCGTAGACCAGCGAGATCGCCAGCATGTAGACCACCACGGCGTTGTAGTCGCCTACGCCCGCCGCCGCGTTCATTTCCTGGCCCATGCCGGGCACGCCCAGCAGCTCGGCCGCGATCAGCGTCATCCAGGCCTGGCCGATGCCGGCGCGGGTGCCGGCCAGTGCGCCGGGGGCGATGGCCGGCAGCGTGATGCTCCAGGCGCGGCGCCAGTAGCCGCCCTGGCCGAAGCTGCGCGCCAGTTCATAGAGGCGCGGATCGATGTGGCGCACCGCGCCGTAGGTGGCGAAGTAATTGATCCAGAACACGCCGATGGAGATGACGAACGCGGCGCCCGCATGCGTGACCTTGAACCAGGCGATGGCGAAGACCACCCAGGCCAGCGGCGGAATGGGCCGCAGTATGCGCACCAGATAGGCCTGCAGCAGATCGAAGCGATGCAGTGTGGCTGCCGCCAGACCCCAGCCTATGCCCAGCAGCGTGCCCAGTCCCAGGCCCCAGAAATAATGGATCAGGCTGGAACCGATGGCCGGCAGCAGCCGGCCCGAGCGCCATTCGTTCATGAAAGCGGCGGGCACGGCGAAGGGATCGGGCAGCGTTTGCGGATTGACCCAGCCGAACGCGCCCGCCGCCTTCCACAGCATGACAAACAGAACGACGCCGGCGAGGCCGTACAGCGCACTGCGCAGACGGGTTTTCATTGCCTGGCGCGGGACTTCGCCACGGCGTCGTAGAGGCTCGTGTCGAACAGGCGGCTCACGTCAGCCGACGGGCCTTCCTGCGCGCCCGTATCCTGCTGGAATTTCTGCAGCACGCGCGTCGCGGGAATGATCACGTTGGGATCGGCCTCGAACTGGTCCCTGGAATTGCGGATGGCCTGTTCGACCAGCTTGACCGGCAAACGGCCGCCGGCCACGTATTTCTGCACCAGCGGCGCGGCCTTGGCCGGATCGTTGCGCAGCAAGGCCGTGGCCGAGATCTGCTCGGCCACCAGCGCCTTCACCAGCTCGGGGTGCTCGCGGATCAGCTTCTCGCGCACCAGCAGCACCGCGCCGGGTTGGTGCGGGAAGAGGTCCGAGCCATGCGCCACCACGCGCGCCTTGGGCTCTTTGTTCAGCACCGTGGTGACGGTGGGTTCGAGAATCACGGCCGCGTCGACGGCGCCCGTCAGCAGCGATTGCTGGATCTGCGCCTCGCCCTGCGTGATCAGCTTGTAGGAGGCCGGGTCGGCCTTGATGCGGTTGCGCAGCCAGTACTGCAGGGCCGCTTCGGGCACCGAGCCGCGCGGATAGCTGGCGATCACCGGCACATGCCCCTTGTCCTTGGCAAAGCGCGCGAACGCCGTGGACGCGTCGCTGCCCTGGGCAAAGTACGGCGCCAGACCGCCCAGCGCCACCAGGCTGACCTGCTCGACGATATTGGACGCCACGACCTTGAAGTCGCCGCCCTTGGCCGAGACCACCAGCGAGGGGCCTATGCCCACGTAGGCCACATCGATCTGGCCGGCCAGGATGGCCTGGACCATGGCCGGGCCGCTTTGGAACTGCACCAGCTTGGGCGGCGCGCCGTTGAACGAAGGCAGGGCGTT
>CALGFL010000087.1 GCA_937881145.1 uncultured Bordetella sp. | reverse complement strand
CCTCGGTGGATTTCGACAAGCGCCTGGCCCGCCACGATATCCGCGGCTCGCTGGCCCACGCCGAAATGCTGTCCGCGCAGGGCATCATCTGCGCGCAGGACTACGCCGATATCCAGCGCGGCATGCAGCAGATCCTGTCGGAGATCGACGCCGGCAGTTTCCAGTGGCTGCTGGATCTGGAAGACGTGCACCTGAACATCGAAAAGCGCCTGGTGGAGCTGGTGGGCGATGCGGGCAAGCGCCTGCACACCGGCCGCTCGCGCAACGACCAGGTCGCCACCGACGTGCGCCTGTGGCTGCGCGACGAGATCGACGGCCTGATCGTGCTGCTGGGCCAGTTGCGCCGCGCGCTGGCCACGGTGGCGCTGGAAAACGCGGCCACCATCCTGCCCGGCTTCACGCACCTGCAGGTGGCCCAGCCCGTCACCTTCGGCCATCACCTGCTGGCCTATGCCGAAATGTTCGGCCGCGACGCCGAGCGCCTGGCGGACGCGCGCCGCCGCGTCAACCGCCTGCCCCTGGGCGCGGCGGCCCTGGCCGGCACCAGCTACCCCATCGACCGCGAACGCGTGGCGCGCACGCTGGATTTCGACGGTGTGTGCCGCAATTCGCTGGACGCCGTGTCCGACCGCGACTTCGCCATCGAGTTCTGCGCAGCCGGCGCGCTCATCATGACGCACATCTCGCGCCTGTCCGAAGAGCTGGTGATCTGGATGAGCCCGCGCGTGGGCTTCATCGACCTGGCCGACCGCTTCTGCACCGGCAGCAGCATCATGCCGCAAAAGAAGAACCCCGACGTGCCCGAGCTGGCCCGCGGCAAGACCGGCCGCGTCAATGGCCACCTGGTGGCCCTGCTCACGCTGATGAAGGGCCAGCCCCTGGCCTACAACAAGGACAACCAGGAAGACAAAGAAGGCCTCTTCGACACGGTCGACACGCTGCGCGACACCCTGACGATCTTCGCCGACATGGCCGGCGGCATCAAGGTCAAGGCCGATAACATGCGCGCCGCGGCCCTGCAGGGCTTCGCCACGGCGACCGACCTGGCCGACTACCTGGTCAAGCGCGGCCTGCCTTTTCGCGACGCGCACGAAGTCGTGGCCCACGCGGTGCGCGACTGCGAACAGCGCGGCATCGACCTGGCGGACCTGACGCTGGCCGAACTGCAGGCCTACAACCCGGCCATCGAGGCCGACGTGCATCACGTGCTGACGCTGGAGGGCTCGGTGGCGGCGCGCAAGCACATCGGCGGCACCGCGCCCGAACGCGTGCGCGAAGAAGCCCGGCGCGTGCTGGACGAGACGGCCTGAAATCGCCGGGCCGCGACTAAACGCCCGGGCGCCCGGCGGCACGCAAACCCGTCAGCTTCCTGTCCATTCCGTGACGAACTCGCGAAAGTCGGGGCGCTGCATGGGGGGCAATTCCGCCGCCAGCGTGCCGATGGCCACAAAGCCTAGAAAGCGGTATTCCAAGGGATCGAAGCCCAGCGCTTCCTGCACCTCGGGCACGTTGGTGCCCAGGCCGGTGCTCCAGAACGCCGCGTAGCCCATCATGTGAACGGCGTTGAGCACGTTCATCACCGACGCTCCCACGGCCAGCATCTGCTCGTGCTCGGGAATCTTGCCGTCGAAGAAGCTCTTTTGCGCCACACCCAGCACCAGCGGCACCTGCGCCAGCCAGGCTCGGTTGTTCTTTTCCTTTTCCGGCGTCATGCGCGGATCGCCCGTGCGCTTGACCGCGGCGATGGCCATGTCGGCCAGCTTGCCCACGGCCTGGCCACGGATGACGACATAGCGCCACGGACGCAGCGCGCCATGGTCGGGCGCGCTCATGCCGGCCTGCAGGATCCGGGCCAGTTCTTCATGGGAAGGCCCGGGGCCGCGCACGAGCTTGGTCGAACGGCGCGATATCAAGGCTTGTATGGGGGCTTGCAGGGACGTTGTGCTTGTCGTCATCATGAATCGGTTTATTTGAGAAACGTTCTCATTGTAAGCCTTCACGGCATACCGCCAGCACCAGCTGCCGCAACCACTGGTGAGCAGGATCGGCGCCCAGGCGGGGGTGCCACATCTGCGACACCGTGATTTTTTCGGTCTCGACCGGCAGCTCGAAAGCGAAGATGCCGGTGCGGGCTGGCCCGCCGCGGGCTGCATGGATGCGCAGAAAGAACGAGGGCACGAGCGCGATCAGGTCGCAGGCCCGCGCCACCGCCAGCGCGGCGGAAAAACTGGGAACCACGGCATCGATCGAGCGCTTGAGCCCCAGGGCGGCCAGGGCGACGTCCACCGGACCGTCCGCGCGCCCGCGGCGCGAGGCGACCACGTGACCGAAGGCGACGTAGCGCTCGGCGGTCACCTCGGATTCCGCCTCCAGCGGATGCCCCGTCCTGGCAACCCCCACGAAACGATCCCGAAAGAGTGCCTGCACCCGGACTTCCGGCCCCATCTCGCTCAGGACGCCCACTTCCAGGTCGGCCGAACCTTCCCGCAGCGGAGTCGTCGTCTTCTCGGCCTTGGGCGCGAAACGCAGGCGCACGCCCGGCGCGGCTGCCGCGGCCGCCGTGATGAGCGCGGCGCCGAACGCCTCGACGAAGCCGTCGTTGGCGCGGATCGTGAAGGTCCGCCGCAAAGCGGTAATATCCAGCTCGGTCACTGCGGGATTCAAGACGGCGCGCGCCTCCCGGGCCGCGTCCTGCACGCGCTGGCGTAGCGCCTGCGCGTGCGGGGTCGGCACCATGCGGCGCCCCGCGCGCACCATCAAGGGATCGCCGGTCGCCTCGCGCAGCCGGGCCACGGTGCGGCTCATCGCCGAGGCGCTGAGCCCCAGGCGGCGCGCGGCGCCGGCCACGCTGCCCTCGGTCAGCAAGGCATCGAGCGCGATGAGCAGGTTCAGGTCGGGATCGGGCATGTCCGATCCTAGCATGGGCAGACATGGCGTCTGGCGCACTTTATCAATGCAGGCCATGCGTCTTTCGCCATGTCTCGCGCCCCGATACATTGGTGTCTGCGGCAATGCTGCCGGCGGGCCTGCCGCCCGCCCACAACGAGGATTTTTTCGACATGGAATTGTTTACTGACCAAGCTGGCGACGAGGGCTTGCCGGGCCGCGAGCGCTGCCTGGCCATGATCTCGGTGATGATCGCCACGGCCATGGCGGTGTTCGACGGCTCGATCGTCAACATCGCCCTGCCCCCGATCGCGCAGACGCTCAATGTCTCCACCGGCGAGGCGGTCTGGGTGGCCAACGGCTACCTGCTGTCGGTGGCCGTCACGCTGGCGGCGTTCTCGGCGCTGGCACGGCGCACGGGTTTCCGCGCCCAGTTCACCGTCGGAATCGCCGTGTTCACGCTGGCGTCGCTGGGCTGCGCCCTGTCCACGTCGCTGCCCTGGCTGATCGCGATGCGCGTGCTGCAAGGCATAGGCGGGGCCGCGACGCTGAGCATTGCGCCCGCCATCCACCGCTCGATTTTCCCGACCCGATTGCTGGGGCGGATACTCGGCCTGAACGCCTTGCTCGTCGCCACGAGCTCGGCCGTCGCGCCCCTTCTGGGCGGCACCCTGCTGGCGGCCCTGAGCTGGCAATGGCTGTTCGCGATCAACGTCCCCCTGGGCATCGCCGGCACGATGCTGGCGCGGCGCGCCATTCCCAAAGCGCGCGTGCGCGGCCTGCCCTTCGATGCCGCCGGCGCCCTGTTGTCGGCTGCGGCAATGGCCGCGCTGATCATGGCCGCCGATAGCTGCGCGCAACTGGGCAGCGGCGGCCAGGCCTATGTCCCGCTGATCTATGCGGCCGTCGCCGTCGCTGCGGGCATGGCCTTCGTGCGGCGCCAGCGCCGCGCCCCCGAGCCGCTGCTGCCGCTGGACATCTTCGCCTCCACGCGATTTTCCATGGCGGCGCTGACGTCCATGGCCTCGTTCGTCGGCCAGGGCATCGCCTTCATCTCGCTGCCCATCCTGCTGGAAAGCGCCTACGGCTACAGCCCCTTCGCCTCGGCGCTGCTCTTTACGCCCTGGCCCGTCGCCATCGTGTTCGTCGCGCCCTACGCGGGGCGGCTGGCCGACCGGCACAAGCCGGCCACGCTCGCCACGGCGGGCCTGATCGTCTTCGCGGCCGGCCTCGCGCTCCTGGCTCTGCTGCCCTATAACGCGCCGATTTGGGACATCGCCTGGCGCGAGCTGGTGTGCGGCGCCGGCTTCGGGTTCTTCCAGAGCCCCAACAACCGCGAGATGCTGGCCAACGTCTCGCGCGAGCGCAGCAGCAATGCCTCGGGGGTGCTGGCGATCGCGCGCACTTTCGGGCAATGCCTGGGAACCGCCCTGGTGGGCGTCATTCTGTCGGCCTACGCGGCACACATCGCGGCCGGCGGCGGCAAGCTGGAGGGCCTCGCGCTGGCCCACGCGATCGAATGGACGCTCTGGCTGGCGATGGCCGCGACGGTCGCGGCGCTGATCATCAGCTCGCGCCGCCTGGGCGTCCGGCCGGCCGCAGCGGGGCAGCAACCGTCTTGATGAAGATCCGGTTCACGGGGCCGGGCGGGTTGAGTTCTTGAGACGCCGTGACCGGCTTTTAAAGCGCCGACGCAGCCCTGCCCAGGGCAGCTAAAGAAGCGATAGCGCCTCGTAAGCCTGCTTCAGGCGCCGCGCGCCTTCCTCGATGGCATCGACGCCCGGTGCCGCGAACGAAAGCCGCAAGGCGGCCGTGTCGGGCTGATCGGCGAAGAACGCCTTGCCGGGCACGAAGATGACTTTGCGCTCGATGGCGCGCTTGAGCAGTTCGTCGGCATCGACGCCCGGCATGCGTGCCCAGACGAACATGCCGCCTTCGGGTTGGTGAAACGCGATCGCATCGCCGAGCCCGGCGCGCAGCGCCCGGCACAGCGCGCCGTTCTTGACGCCGTACGCCGCCGAGATGTGCGGCAGGTGCCGCTCCAGCGCGCCGTCCGCCAGGTATTCGGCGGCGATGGCCTGGGACCACGGCGTGGTGCACAGGTCGACCGTCTGCTTGGCAACGACGCAGCGGCGCGCGATTTCCGCGGGCGCCACCGTCCAGCCGATGCGCAGCCCCGGCGCGACGACTTTCGACAAGCTGGAGAAATGCACCACCCAGTCGCGCGAGCCGTCGACCTGGTCGGTCAGCGCGAGCATCGAGGGGATCGCCTCCCCCGCGAATCTCAAGTCGCCGTACGGGTCGTCCTCGACGACGAGGAATTTGTACTGGACGGCAAGCCGCAGCAGCTCGATGCGGCGCTCGCGCGTCAGCGTCGCGCCCGTCGGATTGGCGAAGGTCGGCACCGTGTACAGGAGCTTGGGGCGCGCCACGACGCCCGAGGCCAGCATGCTCGCGAGCCTGCCGACATCCAGGCCGCCGCCGTCGACCGGCACGGTGACGATCCGCGCCTGCTGCAGCCTGAGCGCCTGCAGCGTCGCCGGATAGGCCGGCTGCTCGGTGAGCACCACGTCGCCCGGGTCGACCAGCACGCGCAGCAGCAGGTCCAGGCCTTGCTGCGAACCCGTCGTGACGAGCATCTCTTGCGGCCTGCACGATGCGCCGCGCTTGGCCATCAACGCCACGAGCTGCGCCTTGAGACTGGGCAGCCCGTCGGTGGGACCGTATTGCAGGCACCGTACCGGATCCTGGTAGGCGCGCGCCTGCGCGGCCCGCAGCCCTTCGATGTCGAACAGGTCGCTGGCGGGATAGCCGCCCGCGAAGGAGATCATCCCCGGTTCGCTCAAATACTTGAACAGCTCGCGTATCGGCGAACCCGCGGGATTCTGAAAAGGCGCTGTGTATGCGTACATGTCATCGTCGGCCCGGCCGGGGCCGCAGGTAAGCCGCGGCGGCAAGCCGCCGCGGCAAGTCTCAACTACACGACGTTTTTCTCGACGATGGGCCGGTTGTTCAATACGCGGTCCCAATTGAGGGAGGACAGATCGAGCGTCGTGTATCGGCCGTTGACGATGAGCTCGCTCACCCCGCGGCCCGTCGCCGGTCCTTGCTGCAGGCCGTGGCCGCTGAAGCCGTTGGCAAAGATGCAGTTCTCGATGTCCGGGTGATAGCCGATGATGGCGTTGTGGTCGAACACGTTGTACTCGTAGTAGCCCGACCAGCAGTTCTCCACGCGCAGCGCCTCGAACTGCGGCACGCGATGCGCCAGCGTCGGCCAGATGACGTCGTCGAACAGATCGTGGTCGACTTCGTCCAGCGGCAGATCGTCCGGATCGTTGTCGGGACTGGGCGAGGTGCCGGTGATGTACGTCTTGCCTTCCGGCCGGAAGTACACGCCCGTCGGGTCGATGAGCAGCGGGCTGTTCGTCAGCCGCGCCGGCGAGGACACGTTGAAGATGCTGCGGCGGCGCGCATACACGGGAATATCGATGCCCATCATTGTCGCGATGCCGCGCGCCCAGGCGCCCGTGGCGTTGACCAGCGTATCGCAGGCATAGCGCTCGCCGCTGCCTGTTTGAACGTGCGCGACCTTGCGGCCGTCGCGCTCGATGCCGGTCACTTGCGCCGCGACATAGCGCGCGCCCAGCGCCTGCGCTTTTTTGCGCAGCGCCTGCACCAGGCCGTAGCCGTCGAACCAGCCTTCGCCGCTGACGCCATAGGCGCCCGCGGCAAGGTCCTCGACGTTCAGCCACGGGAACTTCTCCTGCAAGGCATCGGGCGCAAGCAGGGCGATGTCCGCCCCCAGGCGCGTCTGCAGCGCATGGTTTTCGCGCAGCGTCGCCTCGCCGCCGGGCGTTGCCAGGAAAAGATAGCCGCCTTCGTGCAGGTCGATGGAAGGCTTGTGGCCGTCGACTTCCAGTTGGTCGCCGATATGGCGCAGGAAGTCGATGCCGTAGAGCGACATCTGGATCGACAACGGGGTGGAAAACTGCTGCCGGATGGAAGCGGCCGACAGCGCCGAGGACGATTTCGCGTAGGTCGGATCGCGTTCGATCACCGTGACGGAAATCGTCGGATCCGACGCGCGCAGGAAATAGGCGATCGAACTGCCGATCACCCCGCCGCCGGCGATAACAACTTGAGAGCTCACAGCGAGTGCTCCAGAGGGCAAATGCGCGTCAACCGACGTTGAAATCGATGCCCTGCGCCAGCGGCAGCGCCGAGGAGAAATTCACCGTGTTCGTCGCTCGCCGCATGTAGGCCTTCCAGGCGTCCGAGCCGGACTCGCGGCCGCCGCCGGTTTCCTTCTCGCCACCGAACGCGCCGCCGATTTCAGCGCCGCTCGGGCCGAGGTTGACATTGGCGATGCCGCAGTCGCTGCCCCGCGCCGCCAGAAACGCCTCGGCCTCGC
>CALGFL010000086.1 GCA_937881145.1 uncultured Bordetella sp. | reverse complement strand
ACAACAGCCAGCTGCTGCTTGACGCCGCCGGGCAGATCGAGCCGGCGCTGGGCCAGGCGGGGGCGCGCTACGGCGCGCATCGGGTGGGCATCGTGCTGGGCACCAGCACGTCAAGCATCAACGACAACGCGCCCGCCTTCGCCACGTTGCGCGACACGGGCCATTGGCCCGAGAGCTACGACTATCGCCGCCAGGCGTTGTCGGCGCCCGCGGTCTTTCTGGCCCAATGGCTGGGCAGCACCGGACCGGCACAGACCATCTCCACCGCCTGCACCTCCAGCGCGCGCGCGCTCGTGACCGCGCGCGCCCTGCTGCGCATGGGTTTTTGCGACGCCGTGGTCTGCGGCGGCGCCGACAGCCTGTGCCGCTTCACCCTGCACGGCTTCACCTCGCTGGGCGCCATCAGCGATACGCTCTGCAACCCCTTCTCCGCGGCGCGCAAAGGCATTTCCATCGGCGAGGCCGCCGTGCTCTTTCTCATGGAGCGCGAAGCCCGCGACGACAGCGGCGTGGCCCTGCTCGGCGGCGGCGCCAGCTCGGACGCCTGGCACATGTCCTCGCCCGAACCCGGCGGCCGGGGCGCTCGGCAGGCCATGCAGGCGGCGCTGAGCGAGGCCGGGCTGCAGGCGGCCGACATCGGCTGGGTCAACCTGCACGGCACCGGCACCGAGCTGAACGACGCCATGGAAAGCCTGGCGATGCAGGCCTTCTTCTGCGACCGCGGCGTGCCCTGCGCTTCGACCAAGGCCCTGACGGGCCACGCCCTGGGCGCCGCGGGCGCGCTGGAAGCCGCCCTGGCCTGGATCACCCTGTCGCCCGAATACGCCGACCGCCCGCTGCCCCCGCACGTCTGGGACGGCCAGGCCGACCCGGCCCTGCCCGCGCTCGATTTCAGCGGCGCCGGGCAGGCCTATGCCCCGGGCAGGCGCCGCATCGCCATGAGCAATTCCGGCGCCGTCGGCGGTAACAATGCCAGCCTCATTCTCGGAGCCGCCTGATGACGCCGGCCGCACCCCAGCTGCCCCTGCCCGCGACCGCGCTGCTGCCGCATTCGGGCAATATCGTCCTGCTCGACGAAATCGTGTCGTGCGACAGCGAAACCCTGACGGCGCGCGCCACCGTGCGGCCCAGCCTCTTCAGCCTGGCCGACGGCAGCCTGCCGCCCTGGATCGGCCTGGAAATCCTGGCCCAGGCCGTGGCGGCCTGGTCCGGCTGGCAGGCCCTCGTGGCGGGCGAGCCGGTGCGCATGGGCTTTCTGCTGGGCACGCGCCGGTACGAATGCCGCGCCGAGGCCTTCCTGCCCGGCGCCGCGCTGACCGTCCAGGTCGCGCGCACGCTGCAGGACGACAGCGGCATGGGCGTCTTCGAGGGCAGCATCGTGGAAGGCGCGCGCGAAATCGCCCAGGCCCGCCTGAACGTCTATCAACCCGAAGACATCTCCCGCTACACGCACGAGGTCGAACCCGCATGAGCGTACCCGTGAGCAATCCCACCGTCCTGGTCACCGGATCCAGCCGGGGCATAGGCCGCGCCATCGCCCTGGCGCTCGCGGCCGCCGGTCACGACCTGGTCCTGCACTGCCGCAACCGCCTGGACCAGGCGCAGGCCGTGCGCGATGAAATCCTCGGCCTGGGCCGCCAGGCCCGCATACTGAGTTTCGACGTCGCCGACCGCGCGCAATGCAAGGCGGCGCTCGAAGCCGATATCCAGGCGCACGGCGCCTACTACGGCGTCGTCCTGAACGCCGGCCTGACCCGCGACGCCGCCTTCCCGGCGCTCACCGGCGAGGACTGGGACCGGGTCCTGCGCACCAATCTGGACGGCTTCTACAATGTGCTGCATCCGCTCGCGATGCCCATGGTGCGCCGGCGCGCGCCCGGGCGCATCGTCTGCATCGCCTCGGTCTCGGGCCTGATCGGCAACCGCGGCCAGGCCAACTACAGCGCGTCCAAGGCTGGCGTCATCGCCGCGGCCAAGTCCCTGGCCATCGAGTTGGCCAAACGGCAAATCACCGTCAATTGCGTGGCCCCGGGGCTCATCGAAACCGACATGATCGACGACAATGTCCCCGTGGACGAAATTCTCAAAATCATTCCCGCCCAGCGCATGGGCCGGCCCGAAGAAGTCGCCGCGGCCGTCGCCTTTCTGATGTCGCCCGCCGCGGCCTACATCACGCGCCAGGTGCTGGCGGTCAACGGAGGACTGTGCTGATGCAACGCGTCGTCGTAACAGGCATGGGCGGCATCAGCGCCCTGGGGCGCGACTGGCCCACCATCTGCGCCGCCTTCGACGCCGGCCGCAACGCCGTGCGCGTCATGCGCGACTGGGACCGCTACGTCGAGCTCAACACCCGGCTGGCCGCGCCCATACCCGAATTCGAAATCCCCGGCCACTGGACGCGCAAGCAGCTGCGCAGCATGGGCCGCGTCTCGCAGCTGTCGGTCTACGCCGCCGAGCGCGCACTGGCCGACGCGGGCCTCCTCGGCAACCCCGACATCGCCGATGGCCGCATGGGTGTGGCCTGTGGCTCGTCCACGGGCAGCACCGCCGAAATCCGCGCCTTCGGCAACATGCTGCTCAACGGCGTCACCGACGATCTGAACGCCAATTCCTACGTGCGCATGATGCCGCACACCACCGCGGCCAATATCGGCATCTTCTTCAGCCTGAAGGGCCGCATCATCCCCACCTCCAGCGCCTGCACCTCGGGCAGCCAGGGCATCGGCTATGCCTTCGAGGCCATACGCTACGGCCGCCAGGCGCTCATGCTGGCCGGCGGCGCCGAAGAACTCTGCCCCAGCGAGGCCATCGTCTTCGACGCGCTGTATGCCACCAGCCAGCGCAACGACGCGCCCGAACTCTCGCCGCGCCCTTACGACAGCCAGCGCGACGGCCTGGTGATCGGCGAAGGCGCCGGCATGCTGGTGCTCGAATCGCTGGACCACGCCGTGGCCCGCGGCGCGCGTATCCACGCCGAGATCGTCGGCTTCGGCAGCAACTCCGACGGCAGCCACATCACCCGCCCCGAGGCCGCGACCATGCGCATCGCCATGGAGCAGGCCTTGAGCGACGCGCAGCTGCCGCCCGAGGCGATCGGCTATGTCAACGGCCACGGCACGGCCACCGAGCACGGCGACATCGCCGAGACCCAGGCCACGCAGGCGGTTTTCGGTTCGCGGATCGCCATCAGTTCGCAGAAAAGCTACCTGGGCCACACGCTGGGCGCGTGCGGCGCGCTCGAGTCCTGGTTCAGCATCGAGATGCTCAAGCACGACCACTACGCCGCCACGCTCAACCTCGACGAGGTCGATCCGCGCTGCGGCGAGCTCGACTACATCATGGGCGGCCCGCGCCTGGCCAGCCACGAATACGTCATGAACAACAACTTCGCCTTCGGCGGCATCAACACCTCGTTGGTCTTTCGCCGCTGGGCCTGACACCAAGGACTCTCATGAGCACTTCCCTCAAGACACGCATCGCCGACGAAATCAAGACCGCCATGCGCGCCAAGGATGCGGCCCGCCTGGGTACGCTGCGCTTTCTTTCGGCCGCCCTCAAGCAAAAGGAAGTCGACGAGCGCCGCGAACTGTCCGACGCGGAGATCACCGCCATCGTCGAGAAGCAGGTCAAGCAGCGCCGCGAATCCATCGCCGCCTTCGAGCAGGCCGGCCGCACGGAAAGCGCCGACCAGGAAAAGGCCGAACTGGCGGTGCTGCAGGAATTCCTGCCGCAGGCCGCATCGCCTGAAGAAGTAGCCGCCGTCATCGACAAGGCGCTGGCCGAAGTCGCCGCACAGGGCGCGAGCGGGCCGGCCGCCATGGGCCGCGCCATGGCCATCGTCAAGCCCGCCCTGGCCGGCCGCGCCGATATGGCCGAAGTGTCCAAGCTGCTCAAGGCCAAGCTGGGCTGAACCCCGAGTAAACGAAACGCCGGACCGTACTTCGCCGGATCAAACTCCGTGGATACGGGCTAATCTCTGGCGATATCTCCTCGCATGGCCCCAAGATGAACACGCAGGCCGACAACGGCGCTCCTTCCATCGCATCGCCCCAGGCCGGCGATGCGATGGCGTTCGTCAAGCAGGGCTTCCGGCTGGCCGGGCGGGAGCACTTCGATGAAGCCTTGGCGAACTTCGACCAGGCCGCGGCTCTCGAGCCCGGTTTCGCCGAAGCCTGGATCGGCCGCGGCATCGTGCTCTTTTATCTCGGCCGCCTCCAGGAAGCCGTGGCCAGCTACGACCGCGTGCTGGCGCTCGGGCCCGACGCCGAGGCGTTCGGCAGCCGCGGGCTGGCTCTCTATACGCTGGACCGGTTCGACGAAGCGGTGGCCAGCTACGACCAGGCCCTCGCGCTCAAGCCCGACGCCCAGGCGTTCAATATCCGCGGCATGGCCTTGCACAAGCTGGGCCGCTTCGAAGAGGCCGTGGCCAGCTACGACCAGGCCCTCGCGCTCAAGCCCGATTACGCCGAGGTCTTCAACAGCCGCGGCGCCGCGCTGGCGAAACTGGCGCGTTACGACCAGGCCCTGGAAAGCATCGGCCAGGCGATCGCGCTGCACGCCGGCTCTGCCGAGGTCTGCCTGGTCGTCGGCGTCGACCTGCATAATTGCGGCCGGTTCGACGACGCGCTGGCCTGCTACGACCGCGCGCTGGCGCTCAAGCCCGACTACGCCGACGCGCATTTTCATCGCGCCTTGATTCTCCTTGCCGCAGGCGACTTCGCGCGCGGCTTCGAAGACTATCGCTGGCGCTTTCGCATAGAGGACGAGCGCCGTCGGCCCTCCCGGCCCGACGACATCGCCTGCCCCGACTGGAACGGCGAACCGCTCGCCGGCAAGCGGCTGGTGGTCTTCGTCGAACAGGGTTACGGCGACGCCCTGCAGTTCGTGCGCTATGTGCCCATGGCGGTCGCGCGCGGCGCGCAGGTGACCTTGTTCGCGCCCGCGGCGCTGCTCGCGCTGCTGCGCGCGTCCTTGCCGGGCGTCGAGGTGACCGACACGCTGCCCAAGTCCGCCGTTTTCGACTACCAGGCGCCGATGCTCGATCTGCCCCGGCTGTTCGGCACAACCTTGGACGCCGTGCCTGCGCAGGTGCCGTACCTGTTGGCCGACCCGACCGCGGCGGCATCGTGGACGCAGCGGCTGGCCGCCCTGTCCGGCCTGGCGCGGCCCGACCTCAAAGTGGGTCTGGTGTGGGCCGGCAGCAGCCGCCTGCCCGACATCGACGCGCGGCGCAGCCTGAAACTCGCCCAGCTTGCGCCGCTGGCAGCCATTCCCGGCATTCGATTCATCAGTCTGCAGATCGGCCAGCCTGCCGAAGAAGCGCAGACGCCGCCCGCCGGACTCGAGTTGACCGATTGGACGAGCGAGATACGCGACTACGCCGATACCGCCGCACTGATCGCCGGCCTGGATCTGGTGATCACCGTCGACACGTCGGTGGCGCATCTGGCAGGCGGACTGGGCAAGCCGGTCTGGATTCTGTCGCGCTACGACGGTTGCTGGCGCTGGCTGATGGGCCGCGAAGACAGCCCCTGGTATCCGACCGCGCGCCTGTTCCATCAACCGACGCCGGGGGACTGGGACTCGGTCATCGCCCAGGTCGCAGCGGCATTGAAGGCGTTTGCCGCACGGGACGCCGCTCCCCCGGCAGCGGCCGATCGACGTCCGATCGACGATGCGCTGGCGCTGGTCAGGCAAGGTCTGCAACAGTCCCAACAGCAGCATTTCGATGCCGCCCTGGCGAACTTCGACAAGGCCGTCGCCCTCGCACCCGATTTCACCGAAGCCCTGATCAGCCGCGGCCTCGTTCTCGCTCATCTCGGACGCTTCGACGACGCGCTGGCCAGCTACGATCGCGTGCTGTCGCTCAAACCCGATGCCGAAATTTTTAGCAATCGCGGCGCGGCCTTGTACCGGCTCGGCCGATTCGAAGAGGCCGCTGCCAGCTACGGCAGTGCGCTGGCGCTGCAGCCGGAGGCGGAAACGTTCACCCGCCTCGGCGCGGCCTTATATAGGCTCGGCCGTTTCGATGAAGCGCTGGCCAGCTACGACAAGGCCCTCGCGCTCAAGCCCGATTACGCCGAGGCCTTCAACAGCCGCGGCGCCGCGCTCGTGAAGCTGGCGCGCTTTGACCAAGCGCTGGAAAACATCGACCAGGCGATCGCCCTCAATTCGGGCTCCGCCGAGCTCTGCCAAGGCATCGGCCTGGGTTTTCATCATCTGGGGCGGCTCGACGATGCGCTGGCCTGCTACGACCGCGCGCTGGCGCTCGAACCGGATCGCGCCGACACGCGCTACAACCGCGCCGTGACGCTCTTGCGCGCCGGCGATCTGGCGCGCGGCTTCGAGGCCTATCGCTGGCGCTTTCACATCGGCGGCGCGCGTCCTGCCCGCCCCGACTGGCTCACCTGCCCGGACTGGGAGGGCGAACCGATCGCCGGCAAGCGGCTGGTGATCTTCGTCGAACAGGGCTACGGCGACACGCTGCAATTCGTCCGCTATGTCCCGATGGCGCAGGCCCTCGGCGCGCAGGTCACGCTGTTCGTGCCGCCGGCGCTGACCAGGCTGCTGCGCGCCTCGCTGCCCGGCGTCGAGGTCGTCGATCGACTGCCCGAGACCACCGTTTTCGATTACCAGGCGCCGATGCTCTGCCTGCCGCGGATTTTCGGCACGACCCTGGACACGATTCCTGCCGCAACGCCTTACCTGCTTGCCGACCCGTGCGCCGTCGCAGCGTGGGCGCAGCGGCTGGCCGCACGGCCCGGCCT
>CALGFL010000085.1 GCA_937881145.1 uncultured Bordetella sp. | reverse complement strand
GGGCATCGTGGCCTCCACGGCCGCGCTGGCCGTGCTGCTGCAGGAGGGCATCGGCGACACCATCCGCATTTCGCTTACGCCCGAGCCGGGCGGCGACCGCAGCCGCGAGGTCGTGGTGGCGCAGGAAATCCTGCAGACCATGGGTTTGCGGGCCTTCGCGCCCATGGTGGTGGCCTGCCCCGGATGCGGGCGCACCAGCAGCACGGTCTTCCAGGAATTGGCAGACAGCATCCAGGGCTATCTGCGGCGCCAGATGCCCGCGTGGCGCCTGCAATATCCCGGCGTCGAAAACATGAACGTGGCCGTCATGGGCTGCGTGGTCAACGGCCCGGGCGAGAGCCGCCATGCCGACATCGGCATCAGCCTGCCGGGCACCGGCGAAGTGCCGGCCGCACCGGTGTTCGTCGACGGCGAACGCACGGTCACGCTCAAGGGCGACCATATCGCCGAGGAATTCCAGGCCATCGTCGAGGGTTACGTGGCGCGCCGCTACGGCAATGCCGGGGCCCGCAATTAAAAGAAACGAGGATCAGGTCCGAGCGAGGCGCCCCGGCGCGCAACCCGGGCCGCACGAGAAATGACGCAAGCTTTTCAGAAAGTCTCCGCCATCCGCGGCATGAACGATCTTCTGCCCGGCGACAGCGCGCGCTGGGAGCAGTTCGAGGACATCGTGCGCGACTGGCTGCGCGGCTACGGCTACCGCAACGTGCGCACGCCGGTGCTCGAGCACACGCGCCTGTTCACGCGCGGCATCGGCGAAGTCACCGACATCGTCGAAAAAGAGATGTACACCTTCACCGATTCGCTCAACGGCGAGTCGCTTACGCTGCGTCCCGAGATGACGGCCGGCATCGTGCGCGCGAGCATCGAGCACAATCTGCTCTACGATCGCCCGCACCGCGTCTACTCGATCGGCCCGGTGTTCCGCCACGAGCGTCCGCAGCGCGGCCGCTACCGCCAGTTCCACCAGATCGACGTCGAGGCGCTGGGCCTGGCCGGTCCCGACGTCGACGCCGAGCTCATCGTCATGCTGGCGCGCTTGTGGAAGCGCCTGGGTCTGGCCGACGTGCGCCTCGAGCTCAATTCGCTGGGCCAGCCGGCCGAGCGCGCCGCGCACCGCGCCGCCTTGATCGCGCACCTGGAAAAGCACCAGGACATTCTCGATGAGGACGGCAAGCGCCGGCTCTACACCAACCCGCTGCGCGTGCTGGACACCAAGAATCCCGCCATGCAGGAAATGGCCGACAGCGCGCCGCGCCTGTTCGACTTCCTGGGCGATGAATCGCGCGCGCATTTCGACGGCGTCTGCCAGCGCCTGACCGACGCCGGTATCGCCTACCGCCTGAACCCGCGTCTGGTGCGTGGCCTGGACTACTACAACCTCACGGTGTTCGAGTGGCTGACCGACCGCCTGGGTTCGCAGGGCACGGTCTGCGGCGGCGGCCGCTACGATGGCCTGATCGAGCTCCTGGGCGGCAAGGCCGCGCCGGCCGTCGGCTTCGCCATCGGCATGGAGCGCCTGCTCGACCTGTGGGAACAGACTCTGGCCGCAAGCGGCGAACAGCCTGCACCTGCGCCCGAGTGCGACGTCTACGTGGTGCATCAGGGCGACGAGGCCCAGCGTCTGGCGGCCCAGGCCGCCGAGACCTTGCGCGACGCCGGTTTTGCCGTCGTCGTGCATGCCGGTTCGAGCGGTTTCAAGTCGCAGTTCAAGCGGGCCGACGCCAGCGGCGCGCGGGTTGCGGTTATCCTTGGCGGCGACGAGGTCGCCAACCGGACGGCCGGCGTCAAGTTTCTGCGCGGCGCCATCGAGCAAGAGGGCGGCCAGCAGCAGACGCCGCTGGATCGCCTGGCCGACGTGGTCGGCGCGGTCTTGAACACGAAATAAAGACTCAAGAGTAAAGACGCTAAGTCAGGAACGGATACACAGCAGCGATGGCATACGATCTCGAAGAACAGGAAAAACTCGAAGCGCTCAAGGCTTGGTGGGAACGCTATGGCACCCTGGCCACGGCGGTCGTGGTGGTCGTCGCGCTGGCGGTGGCGGGCTGGTCGGGCTGGCGCGCCTATCAGGGCTACCGCGCCAATCAGGCCATGGGCTATTTCGAAGCGCTCGAAGACGCCGCGCGCGGCGTCAACGGTCCGGGCGGCGCGGATGCCGCCACGCGCATCAAGGCGGCGTCCGACACGCTGCGCAGCGAATACGCCGGCACGGCTTACGCTTCCCGCGGCGTGCTGGTCGCCGCGCAAGCGCTGGAAGAAAAGAAAGACTACGCCGGCGCGCAGCGCGAGCTCGAATGGCTGGTCGCGCGCAAAGATCAATCGACGCTGCAGCCGGTGGCCCGCCTGCGTCTGGCCGGCCTGTTGCTCGACCAGAAACAGTACGACCAGGCCCTGGCTCAATTGAACAACCCGCCGGCGGCTTTCGCGGCCTTGTTCGCCGATCGCCGCGGCGACATCCTGGCGGCCCAGGGCAAGCGGGACGACGCGCGCGCGGCCTGGCAAAGCGCGTTGGCGGCCATGCCGGCCAACGCTGCCTTGAAGCAGATCATTCAACTGAAACTCGATGCCTTGAGCGGAGCCTGATAGTGATGCGTCTTTTTCGTAGCCGCGTGTTGCGCGGCGCCCTGATTGCCAGCGTCGCGGCCCTGGCCGGCTGTTCGCTGTTCTCGTCGCAAGACCACCGCTACGATCCCGTGCCGCTGACTCAGTACGCGCCGGGACTGGCGGTGCATGCCGTCTGGCAAACCTCGATCGGCAGCGGTTCGGGCCTGGGCTTCACGCCCGCCGTGGTGGGCGATTCGGTCTACGCGGCCACGCCCGACGGCTCGGTCGCCAAGGTGGACATCTCCACCGGCCGCACGGTGTGGCGCGGTTCGGCCGGCTCCAAGCTGACGGCCGGCGTCGGCAGCGACGGCAGCGTCTCGGTGGTGGCGACCGAATCGGGCCAGGTAATCGCTTTCGACGACACGGGCAAGATCAAGTGGAAGGGCCAGGCCACCAGCGACGTGCGCGTCCCGCCGGCGGTGGGCTCGGGCATCGTCGTGGTGCGCAGCGGCGACTACCGCATCCAGGCGTTCGACGAAAACACGGGCGAGCGCATCTGGAGCGTGCAGCGCCCCGGCCCCTCGCTGGCCCTGCGTACCACGGCGCAGATGATCGTCTCCGATCGCTGGGTCATCGCCGGCATGCCGGGCGGCAGGTTGATGGTCATCGGCGCCAAGGACGGCCTGGTGAAATGGGAAGGCTCGGTCGCCACGCCCAAGGGCACGACCGACCTCGAACGCCTGACCGACGTGGTGGGCCGTCCGGTGGTCTCGGGTGCGCTGCTGTGCGCCGTGGCCTATCAGGGCCGCGTCACCTGCTTTAACGTGTCCGAGGACATGCGCGTGGTCTGGGCCAAGGATTTCGACGGTTCCACCGGCATGACCGCGGATGCGACCTCGATCTACGCGCCCAGCATCCATTCCCTGGTCCGCGCTTTCTCGCTGCAGGACGGCTCGACGCGCTGGACTCAATCGGCCCTCAAGAATCGCAGCCTGACCGCGCCCGCCGTCGTAGGCAATGCCATCGCGATGGGCGACTACGAAGGCTACGTGCACTTCCTGTCCACCACCGACGGCCACCTGCTGGCCCGTCTCGCGGTGGGCGGCGGCGCCATGCTGTCCACGCCGCAGGCCGTCCCGCAGGGCGTGCTGTTGCAGACGGGCAGCGGCAATCTCGTTCTCGTCAGCGCCCGCTGATATGGGCCCCCACGCCGCGCCTTCGGCTTGCTGTCCACCTCGCGGCCCGTATGCCGCTCGGATTCGCCAGGCACGGCATAGTCCGCAGGGACTATGCTGTATCCGGGCTCATTCCCCGAGGGGGCCGTATTTGCCTTGGCGCGGCCCGGCGGCAAATTGCTCGTTTTATCGGAATATTCGTGTCGTTTAAGCCTGTCATCGCCCTGGTCGGCCGCCCCAATGTGGGCAAGTCGACTCTCTTTAACCGCATGACGCGCTCGCGCGCGGCGATCGTGGCCGACTATTCGGGCCTCACGCGCGATCGCCATTACGGCGAGGGCAGGGTGGGCGAGACGCCCTTCATCGTCATCGACACGGGCGGCTTCGAGCCGGTGGCCAAGAGCGGCATCATGGTCGAGATGGCGCGCCAGACGCGCCAGGCCATCGCCGAGGCCGACGTCGTGGTCTTCCTGGTCGACGCCCGCGCCGGCATCAATGCCCACGATCACGAAATCGCACGCCTGCTGCGCAAATCGGGCCAGCAGCGCGTGCTGCTGGCGGTGAACAAGGCCGAAGGCATGGGTTCGGGCAAGGCCGAAGCACAGTTCTATGAGCTGGGCCTGGGCGAGCCGCATCCCATCTCGGCCGCGCACGGCGACGGCATCGCCGACCTGGTCGAGCTGGCGCTCGAAGGCCTGGTCCCGCCCGTCGAAGCCGAACCGGAAGCCACCGAAGGCGAGGACGGCGAGCACGACCATCGCATCAAGCTGGCCATCGTGGGCCGCCCCAACGTGGGCAAGTCCACGCTCATCAACACCCTCATGGGCGAAGAGCGCGTCATTGCCTTCGACTTGCCGGGCACTACGCGCGACGCCATCGAGATCGATTTCGAACGCGACGGCAAGCGCTACACCCTGATCGACACCGCCGGCCTGCGCAAGCGCGGCAAAGTGTTCGAGGCCATCGAAAAATTCTCGGTCATCAAGACCCTGCAGGCTATCGAGGCCTGCAATGTGGTCG
>CALGFL010000084.1 GCA_937881145.1 uncultured Bordetella sp. | reverse complement strand
CGCGATGCGAAGCCGCCCAATCGGCGTGAGATCATGGATCATGGAGACGAGAGCGTGAACGCGCTGCGGACCCTGGTTCCGCTGATCTGCGCGTACACCACCGTTGAGGGGCTGGTCGTCAATTTGACCTACCCAAACACCATCGCGTTCATCATCAAGGACTTCTTCATTGCGATGGCGTACGCCGCCGTGATGTCGGATTCGCGGAGCGCGGGCGGTACGGTCGGAAAGCTCACGGCGCCTTTCGCCATCTTCGCCGGAATCACGTGCCTCTACCTCCTGCTGCCTTCGCAGGTCGCCTTCATCGGTGAACTCGTCGCCATCAAGCAGCGCCTGTTCTATATCCCCGACCTTCTGGTCGAGAACTTCCTGCCCGTCGTCATGGAGCGCCTGGGGCTGGGTTTCGAGGTGCTCAGGCAGCATCAGCCCAGGCTGGTGTATTGCGCCATCTCCGGCTTCGGCCAGGACGGGCCGCTGTGCAATCTGCCGGCCTACGACCAGATCATCCAGGGCATGTCGGGCGTGATGAGCGTCACCGGCGACGCGCAGAGCGCGCCGCTGCGCGTGGGCTATCCCATCGCCGATACCGTGGGCGGCATGACGGCCGCCTTCGCCGTGGCGGCCGCACTGGCCGAACCGGATCGCGACACGGCACGCTTCATCGACGTGTCGATGCTGGAGGCCACCATGGCCACCATGGGCTGGGCGGTGTCGAATTACCTCATCGCCGGACGCGAGCCGCAGCCCATGGGCAACGAGAACGTCACCGCAAGTCCTTCTGGCACTTTCCGCACGGGCGATGGCTTGCTCAACATCGCGGCCAACAAGCAGGAGCAGTTCGAGGCCCTGTGCCGCGCGATCGGCCGCGCGCAATTGATCGGCGACGCGCGCTTTGCCGAGCGCCAGGCACGCCTTGCGCATCGCGCCGAACTCGCTGGCGAGATCGAGGCGGCGTTGGCCGCGCACTCTGCCTCCCACTGGTGGCCGCTCTTGACCGACGCGGGCGTGCCCGCCGGTCCGGTGTATTCCGTGCCGCAGGCGCTGGCGCATCCGCAGGTGGCGGGCCGCGGCATGATCGCGCAGTTCGACGATGCGCCCGGCGTGGGCCGCGGCATACGGGTGGTGCGGGCCGGCTACAAGCTCGACGGCGCCATGCCCGCGGTCGATGCGCCACCGCCTGCGCTGGGCCAGCACACCGATGCCCTGTTGCGCGAACTGGGCTACGACGACGATCAGATCCGCGCGCTGCGCGAGGAGCAGGCTTTATGAACATGAACCCGACCGCATCCGACGACGTGGAGAACGCCAGCAGCGCCTGGTGGCGCACCGGCGTCATCGACATGAGCCCCGGCGTCATCCGCTATCGCGGCTACGCCATCGAGGACCTGATCGGCAACGTCGGCTTCGCGCAGATGATCTGGCTGATGCTGCGCGGCGAGCTGCCCACGCCGGGGCAGGGGGCCTTGCTGGAAGCCGCGTTGATGTCGGCGGTGGACCATGGGCCGCAGGCGCCCAGCATCGCCATCGCCCGCATGGCGGCCACGTGCGGCGTGGGCTTGAACAACGCCATGGCCTCGGCCGTCAACGTGCTGGGCGACGTGCACGGCGGCGCGGGCGAGCAGGCCGTGGCGCTTTATCACGACGCGGCCGCGCGCATGGACGCCGGCGCGTCGCTGCAAGACGCGGTGTGCGCCGCTTTGCAGGCGTATGTCGAACTGAACGGCAAGTTCGTCTCGGGCTTCGGTCATCGTTTCCATCCGCGCGATCCGCGCTCGCCCCGCTTGCTGCAATTGGTGGACGAGGCGGCCGCGCAAGGCGAGGTGTCCGGCCGCTATGCGCAGATCGCCCGGGCCATCGAGGCCGAGCTGGCCGCGCAAAAGGGCCGGCCCATTCCCATGAACATCGACGGCGCCACCGCGGTGATCTACGCCGAGCTGGACTTTCCCGCGCCGCTGGCGCGCGGCCTGTTCTGCCTGTCGCGTTCGGTGGGCATCCTGGCCCATGCCTGGGAGCAGACCGAGCAGGGCGGACGCAACAAGGGGCCGATTCCGCGGCAATACCTGCCGCTGTACGAAGGCCACGCGCCGCGCGAATTGCCGGCGTGGGCCAGGAAGCCTTAGCCTGGCCGCAGGCTGGGGCATACTGTGCCCATGCGTTCACTGCCCCACACGGCCCTCGCGCTCGCCCGCAAGCTCAAATTCCATCAGCTCCAGGTCTTTGACCGCGTGCTCGAAACGGGCTCGCTCGTGCGCGCCGCCAACGAGACGGGCCTGACCCAGCCTGCCGTGAGCAAGATCGTGCACGAACTGGAGGCCACGTTCGGCGCGCCGCTTTTCTTGCGCAGCAACCGCGGCATGCAGCCGACAGAATTCGGCGAGCTGCTCGGCCGCCGCGTGAAGTCCCTGATGGCCGAGCTGCGCTACCTGACCGACGAAGTCAACGCATTCGGCTCGGGCGCGAGCGGGCACGTCATCGTCGGCACGCTGATCTCCGCTTCGGCCGAACTGCTGCCGCGCACGATCGCGCAACTGAAGGCACGCGCGCCAGGCGTGCTGGTTTCCGTGCGCGAGGCTGCCATGACGCAGCTTTTTCCGGCGCTGGCCAGCGGCGATCTGGACATCGTGGTGGGGCGCCTGCCCGAGCGCGCCTTGCCGCTCGCCAATGCTTTCGCGCTGACGCATCAAGTGCTGTTTCGCGAGTCGCTGTGCGTGGTCGGCGGCGCAAAGCACTGGGTGCGCGCGCCGCGGCGCGTATCGCTGGCGCGCCTGCGCGAAGGGGCATGGATCCTGCCGGTGCCCGAGTCGCCCTCGCGCCTGGCCGCCGAACGGCTGTTTCATGAAGCGGGGCTGCCGTTGCCGCAAGACGTGGTGGAGTCGCTCTCGGTGCTGACCAATATCGGCCTGATGCTCGATTCGCCGCGCGTAGGCCTGATGCCGCGCGCGGCGGCCACGCGCTTTGTCGATTCGGGGTTGCTGCGCGTGCTGGCCGATACCGAGCCGGGCAGTTTTGGCGATGTCGGCTATTCGCTGCGCGCGGACAAGCAACCCAGTCCGGCTTGCGAGCGGTTCATTGCTTGTCTGCGCGAAGTTTGCGAGCGGGCTTCAGGCCGTTGATCAGGGCTGGGCCGCACAGAAGCACGGGTGCCCCGCGCTCTTCAAGCGCGGGCCCGGGCGATAGCCCGCCGTCGTCGCCGCGAGCCTGGGCTTTCCCGGCGCCGGATCGGTCGGCGCGACGGACTCGGGGCTGTCCGAGATTGCCGGCGCGGGAGTGAATCTGCCGCCGGGGGTGTATTGAGGGAAGGTCAGACAGCTGCAGCTTGAATGATCAGCACGCGCGACAGGGCCGGGCGGCACATGCTCAACCGCTCGGCCGCATCCGTGGCGCTGATGCTCAGCGGAGCGAAGACCATTTCTTTCAGCTCGCCTTGTAGCGAGCGCAAGCTGAAGGCAGGCAAGCTCACGTCGGCGGGTTCCGTTGCGACATCCAGCGCGGCCAGGATGAAATGCTGTCTTTCCCTGGCCCTTGTCCCTAGAACTAGGGACATACAAAACCGGGCCGCATTTCTATCATTACGGGACTCTGCAATCGGGATTCGTAATGAGAATGCCACCGCCTGCCTCGCGCCTTGCCCTGCGCCCGCCGGGGCTGTTTATCGCCTTGGCCGCGCGCGGGCGTGGGCTTTACGCTGGCGCGTGCGCACGGCTTCAATTTTCGGGTCTACTGGGCGGTCAAGATGCTGAGTTCGGCCTCGACTTTCGCCATCGACCACCCGAACCGGGTGTGGCTGCCGGCAATGACGTATTTTTGAGGGAAATACCGCGGCGCCTGCGCAAGCCGACCGATGGCTCAAGCAAGTAAGCGCGCCCGCATCTATTCCTTACCACCCATAAAACCGCGGCCAGCGCTGCGTTTCTCCTTGCGCATCGACGGCGTAATACTCCGGATGCTGCGCGCCCGTGGCGCACGCATGGTTCGGCAGGATGCGCAGCAACGTGCCGATGGGGAAACGCTGCGCGATGTTCGCATCGACGCCTTCGGCCAGGGACACGATGCCGTGCTCCTGGTTTGCCGAACTCATCACGTAGCCCGCGAGCGGTTTGCCTGCTACATCGCAGACCTGGCCGAAGCCGAAGTCGCGCTGCTGCTTCTGCGTGCCGCGGTCGCGGCTCATGGCCATCCAGCCGGCGTCGACGATGGCCCAGCCCTTTTCCTTCTGGTGGCCGATGACGCTCGTCAGCACGCTCAGCGCGATGTCGTCCAGGCTGCAGACACCCACGTTGTGCATCACCAGGTCGAAGAAGACATACACGCCGGCGCGCAGCTCGGTCACGCCTTGCAGCGTTTGTGCGCGCAGCGCGGTGGGCGTGGAGCCTGCGCTCACCACGGGGCAGGGCAGGCCCGCGGCGCGCAGCCGCTCGGCCGCGCGCACCACGCCGGCGCGTTCCTGTTCGGCGATGGCGCGCAGTTGCTCGTCCCGGTTGGTGTCGTAGCTCGAACCGGCATGCGTGAGCACGCCGCCCAGGCGCGTGCCGCCGTCGTGCAGGGCGCGGCCGATCTGCAGCAGCAGCTCGCTCTCGGGTTTCACGCCGGAGCGATGACCGTCGGTGTCGATTTCGATCCAGACTTCCAGGTCTGCGGCGTTTGCGGCATTGAAGGCAGCGATGGCTTTCGCGACTTCCAGGTTGTCGGTGATGATCTTGAGGTCGCAGCCTTGCCGGCGCAGGGCCAGCGCCTGCGGCAGCTTGGCGGGCAGGATGCCGACTGCGTAGAGGAGGTCCTTCACGCCGGCGGCGAAGAACTGTTCGGCTTCTTTCAGGGTCGAGACGGTGATGCCCTGTGCGCCT
>CALGFL010000083.1 GCA_937881145.1 uncultured Bordetella sp. | reverse complement strand
GCTGGAATCGGCCGCCGCGGCATCGGCCGCCGCGGCAACGACCGCCGCGGCAAAGCCCGGCCAGCTCCTGGCCGCGGAGCAAGGCGACACGCGGCTGTTCATCACGCCGGGCTATCAATACCGGGTGGTCGACGCCCTGCTCACCAACTTCCACCTGCCGCAATCCACCCTGCTCATGCTGGTGTCGGCGCTGGCGGGCATCGAGCCCATACGCCGCGCTTACGCCCACGCGGTGGCCAATAAATACCGTTTCTTCAGCTACGGGGACGCCATGTTCATCGAACCCCCGGCAGTCAAATCATGACCGGACTGAACTTCGAACTCCTGGCCACCGATGGCGCCGCGCGCCGCGGCCGCATGACCTTGAACCACGGCGTGGTCCAGACGCCCATTTTCATGCCGGTGGGCACCTACGGCAGCGTCAAGGGCATGCTGCCGCACGAGCTCGATGACATCGGCGCGCAGATCGTGCTGGGCAACACATTCCATCTGTGGCTGCGCCCCGGCACCCAGGTGCTGGACAAGCACGGCGGCCTGCACGGCTTCATGCAGTGGCACAAGCCCATCCTCACCGACTCGGGCGGCTTCCAGGTGTTCAGCCTGCAAGGCATGCGCAAGATCACCGAGGAAGGCGTGAAGTTCGCCTCGCCCATCGACGGCGCGCGGCTTTTCCTCACGCCCGAAGAATCCATGCGCATCCAGAGGTCGCTCGACTCCGACATTGCCATGGTCTTTGACGAGTGCACGCCCTACGAGATCAAGGGCCGGCCGGCCACGGTGGACGAGGCCGCGCAATCGATGCGCATGTCGCTGCGCTGGGCGCGCCGCTCGCGCGACGAGTTCGACCGCCTGGGCAACCCCAATGCGCTCTTTGGCATCGTGCAGGGCGGCATGTTCGAGGCCTTGCGCGACGAATCGCTGGCGGGCCTGACGGACATCGACTTTCACGGCTACGCCATCGGCGGCCTGTCGGTGGGCGAGCCCAAGGAAGACATGATGCGCATCCTGGCGCACGTCACGCCGCGCCTGCCGACCGACCGGCCGCGCTACCTGATGGGCGTGGGCACGCCCGAAGACCTGGTGCAAGGCGTGGCACGCGGCATCGACATGTTCGACTGCGTCATGCCCACCCGCAACGCCCGCAACGGCTGGCTCTTCACCCGTCACGGCGACCTCAAGATCCGCAATGCCCGCTACCGCGACGACACGCGTGCGCTGGACCCCACCTGCCGCTGCCACACCTGCGCCCATTTCTCGCGCGCCTATCTGCACCACCTGCAGCGCGCCAACGAGATTTCCGGCGCCCGGCTCAACACCCTGCACAACCTGCACTTCTATCTGGACCTGATGAGCCAGATGCGCGAGGCGATCGCCGCAGGGCGCTTCCAGGCCTGGCGCGAGCAGTTCGCCGCCGACCGGGCGCGGGGCGTAGGCGACTAGGATCCGTCCCCCCCAATCCGGCAAGCCCGGATCCGAAACACCGACCCGCTATACTAGCCGGCTTGCTCTGTCCAAACCCGACGCGGGGGGACAGACCACAAAGCAGAACGCATAGAGACAATCAACCGGAGCCACCGACATGTCCGTCCTCAACAACGCAACGCTCATCCTGGGCCAGGCCACCGGCACTGGCAATTCGCTCATGAGCATGCTGCCCATCCGGCTGATGTTCGTGATCCTCTATTTCCTGATGATCCGTCCGCAGATGAAGCGCCAGAAAGAAACCCGCAACATGATCTCGGCCCTGGCCAAGGGCGACGAAATCGTCACTTCGGGCGGCCTGCTGGGCAAGGTCACCAAGGTCACCGACACCCACGTCATCGCCGAAGTGGCCGAACTGGCCGACAAGCCGATCGAAGTCGTGCTGCAAAAGAGCGCCGTCACCGGCGTGCTGCCCAAGGGCACCATCAAGGCCCTGTAAGACCCGGATCCGAACCGCCTACCCGGCCACGATCCGCGAGAACCCAAGCGCCGCCGCGTCTTTCGCGGCGGCTTTGCCATCCGGCCCGAAGCGCCGCTCAATTCTCCCTGCCGGCAATGAACCGCTACCCTCTCTGGAAATACATCACGGTGCTCGCCGCGCTCGTGATCGGCCTGATCTACACGCTGCCCAATTTCTACGGCGAAGCGCCTGCCGTGCAGGTGTCCAGCGCCAAGGCCGTCGTCAAGGTCACCCCGGACATGGTGGAGCAGATCCGGCAGATCCTCGACGCCGCCAAGCTGTCGCCCGTCAGCATCTTCTATGCGCAGAACGGCACGCTCGGCACCATCCGCGTGCGCTATGCCAATACCGACCAGCAATTGGCCGCGCGCGACGCCCTGGACCACGCGCTCAACACCGACCGCAGCGATCCGCACTACACCGTCGCGCTGAACCTGATACCCGCCTCGCCCCCCTGGATGCGTTCGCTCGGCTTCTTCGAGCCCCGCCCCATGTACCTGGGCCTGGACTTGCGCGGCGGCGTGCACTTCCTGCTGCAGGTCGACATGAAGGGCGCGCTGACCGCGCGCTACGACGCGCTGGCCGGCGACATCCGCAGCGCCTTGCGCGACAACAAGATCGCCGTCAGCAGCGTCGAACGCACCGGCCAGTCGGTCACCGCGGCCTTCGCCAGCGCGGACGACCGCAGCAAGGCGCGCGATGAGTTGCGCAGCCGCATGCCCGAGCTGCAGCTCACCGCCAGCGAAGATGCCGGCAAGTTCCTGCTGAACGGGGAACTGGCCTCGGCGGCCATCACCCAGGTACAGAACGCGGCCATCACGCAGAACATCGCGACGCTGCACAACCGCATCAACGAACTGGGCGTGGCCGAACCCGTCATCCAGCAGCAGGGCTCGGACCGCATCGTGGTCGAGCTGCCCGGCGTGCAGGACATCGCCAAGGCCAAGGAAATGCTGGGCCGCACCGCCACGCTGCAGATCCGCATGGTCGACGACTCGGCCTCGGCCATGGCCGCGCTCTCCGGCGGCACCGTGCCCTTTGGCCTCGAGCGCTACACCGACCGCGACGGCCGCCCGATTCTGGTGCGCCGCCAGGTGATCCTTACCGGCCAGAACCTGCAGAACGCCCAGGCCGGCCGCGACCCACAAACGCAGCAGCCCGCCGTGAACCTCACGCTCGATGACAAGGGTTCGCGCATCTTCCGCGACGTCACGCGCGACAACATCGGCAAGCGCATGGCCATCCTGCTGTTCGAAAACGGCAAAGGCGAGGTCGTCACCGCGCCTGTCATCCGCGCCGAGATCGACGGCGGCCAGGTGCAGATTTCGGGCAGCATGACGGCCGAAGAGGCCGCCGACACGGCCCTGCTGCTGCGCGCCGGCTCGCTCGCCGCGCCCATGAGCATTATCGAAGAGCGCACCATCGGCCCCAGCCTGGGCGCCGACAATATTGCCAAGGGCTTTCACTCCACGCTCTACGGCTTCATCGCCATCGCGATCTTCATCCTCATCTACTACCACGTGTTCGGGCTGTTCTCGACGCTGGGCCTGTCGTTCAACCTGCTCCTGCTGCTGGCGGTGCTTTCGATGCTGCAGGCCACTTTGACCCTACCCGGCATCGCGGCGATCGCGCTCACGCTGGGCATGGCCATCGACTCGAACGTGCTGATCAACGAGCGCATACGCGAAGAGCTGCGCAACGGCGCCACGCCGCAGCAGGCCATCTCCCAGGGCTTCGAGCGCGCCTGGGGCACCATCCTCGACTCGAACATCACTACGCTGATCGTGGGCCTGTCGCTGCTGGCCTTCGGCTCGGGTCCGGTGCGCGGTTTCGCGGTGGTGCACTGCCTGGGCATCATCACCTCGATGTTCTCGGCGGTGGTCGGCGTGCGCGCCCTGGCCAACTTCTGGTATGGCCGCCAGCGCAAGCTGGCCAAGATCTCCATCGGCACGGTCTGGACTCCGCCCAAGGCAGGCAATGCCGGCGGCGCCGACAAGCCGGCCGCCAAAACCGCGGCCAAGAAAACGCCCACCAAGGCTTCGGCCAAACAGTGATCCACCTAGATTGATGCCTGCGGGGGATGTCCAATCCCCCGACTGAGAAAACCATGGAATTTTTCCGGATTCATCGCAGCATCCCCTTCATGCGCCACGCGCTGGTGCTGAACATCATCAGCCTGATCACGTTCCTGGCGGCGGTGTTCTTCATCGTGACCCGGGGCTTTCACCTGTCCATCGAGTTCACCGGCGGCACGGTGATGGAAGTGCACTACGCGCAAACCGTCCAGCTGGAAGAGGTGCGCGATGCCATGACCAAGCTGGGCTACAACCCCAACGACTTCCAGGTGCAGAGTTTCGGCACCTCGCGCGACGTGATGATCCGCCTGCCGCTGGTCCACGGCCAGACGTCGTCGGCACAGAGCGACGCGGTGCTGGGCTCGCTCAAGGCCGCCGATCCCACGGTGGAACTGCGCAGCGTCGAGTTCGTCGGCCCGCAGGTGGGCAAGGAGTTGTTCCACAACGGCCTGATGGCGCTCCTGGTGGTGGTGGTCGGCATCGTCATCTACCTTGCTTTCCGTTTCGAATGGAAGTTCGCCGTGTCCGGGGTGCTGGCCAACCTGCACGACGTGGTCATCATCCTGGGCTTTTTCGCGTTCTTCCAATGGGAGTTCTCGCTCTCGGTGCTGGCGGGCGTGCTGGCGGTGCTGGGTTATTCGGTGAACGAGTCCGTGGTGATCATGGACCGGATCCGCGAAAACTTCCGCAAGATGCGCAAGGCGAGCGTGCGCGAGGTGATCAACAGCGCGATCACGCAGACGATTTCCCGCACCATCATCACTCACGCGTGTACCCAGGTAATGGTGCTGTCCATGCTGTTCCTGGGCGGACCGACGCTGCACTACTTCGCCCTGGCGCTGACCATCGGCATCTGCTTCGGCATCTATTCTTCGGTCTTCGTGGCCGCGGCCCTGGCCATGTGGATGGGGGTCAAGCGAGAGGACCTGATCAAGCAGGTGAAGAAGGACGAGAGCGAATTGCTTTCCTGACCTGCCAAGCTGTTGACCGTTTTGGAAAAAAATCGGGGCTGCGCGCAGCCCCGATTTTTTTGCCCGAACCGGCCTGTCACGACGCCACAAGCCGCGCCCGGGCGGCCCGGTATTCCCCGGCCAACCTGTCTATGAGCGCGGCGGCCGGCACTACCTTGTCGACGACCCCGATCCCCTGCCCCGAACCCCAGATATCTTTCCACGGCCTGGGCGCGCCGGCCGCGTAATCGCGCGCATCCGAAGGCAGATTGTCCGGATCCAGGCCGGCATTGCGTATCGAGGCGGCCAGGTAATTGCCATGCACGCCGGTAAAAAGATTGCTGTAGACGATGTCGTCCGAGGTCGCGTCCACGATCGCCTGCTTGTAAGCGTCCGAGGCGTTGGCCTCCCGCGTGGCGATGAAGGGCGAGCCGATGTAGGCAAGGTCCGCGCCCATGGCTCGGGCGGCCAGGATGGCGCCGCCGCTGGCGATGGCGCCCGACAGCACCAACGGGCCGTCGAACCATTGCCGGATCTCCTGCACCAGCGCAAAAGGGCTGCGCGTGCCGGCGTGGCCGCCCGCGCCGGCCGCCACGGCGATCAGCCCGTCGGCGCCCTTCTCGATGGCCTTGCGCGCGAACGTGTTGTGAATCACATCGTGCAAGGTCACGCCACCCCAGGCGTGCACGGCCCGGTTGATTTCCTCGCGCGCGCCCAGGCTGGTGACGACGATGGGCACCTTGTATTTCTCGCACACAGCCAGGTCCTCGTCCAGGCGGGCGTTGCTCTTGTGCGCGATCAGGTTGATGGCATAGGGCGCGCCGCCGGCCAGGCTGGCCGTGATCTCGGCCAGCCAGTCGTCGAGCTGCGAACTGGGCCGGGCATTGAGCGCCGGCATGGCGCCGACGATGCCGGCCTTGCACTGCGCGATCAGCAGCGCGGGGGTGCTGATGATGAAAAGCGGCGAGCCGATCACCGGCAGCCTCAGATTCTGGAATACGGCAGGCATTCTGGACATGAACAGTCTTCCTCGGCAGTGCGGTCGATCCGCCTTAGCCGCAGGCGGCGGGCGCCTCGGGCAAGGTCAGCACGCCCCGGTCGCGCAGAGCCGCCAGTTCGGCGTCGGACAGGTTCAACAGATCGCGCAGCACGTCGCGCGTTCCCTCGCCCAGGGTGGGCGGCGCATTGCGTATGGGCAGGCGCTGGCCGTCCAGCCGGTACGGCGGCGCGAACGTGTGCGTCGTGCCGGCCACGGGATGCGGCATCTCGCGCAGCAGTCCGCCGCGGCGCGTGGCCTCGCTCGTCAGCGCTTCGTGCAGGCCCAGCACCTTGCCGCAAGGTATGCCCGCGGCCTGCATGCGCTGCAGCAGCAGGTCGCGCGGATAGGTCTTGAGCAGGTCCGTCAACATGGCCAGCAGTTCCACCCTATGCTTGCCGCGCTCGACATTGGTAGCGTAGCGCGGATCATCGACGATGTCGGGCCGCATCAGCACTTGCCGGCAGAATTTGTCGAACTGCGCGTTATTGCCCACGGTGATGACGAGCGGCCCGTCGGCCGATTCGAACATGCCATAAGGCACGATCGAGGGGTGGGCGTTGCCGTAGCGCCTGGGGTCGCGGCCCAGCAGCATGGCGTCCAGGGCGTAATAGCTGGAGATCATGATCCCGCAGTCGTACAGCGCCATCTCGATCAGGCGCCCCCGGCCCGTGCGCTCGCGGCGAAACAGCGCGGCCAGCACGGCCTGCGCGGCGTACATGCCCGTCATCATGTCGACGATGGCGACGCCGAATTTCAGCGGCGGCTGATCCGCCTCGCCGTTGATCGCCATGAGCCCCGTCTCGCCCTGGATGACCAGATCGTAGCCGGGCCGGGCGGCCTGCGGGCCGGACGTGTCGTAGCCGGAGATGGCGCAATAGATCAGGTCCGGCTTGACGGCCTTGAGCTGTTCGTAGCCCAGTCCCAGTTTCTCGGCCCCGCCGTGCTTGAAGTTGTGGATCACCACGTCGAATTGTGGCAGCATATCGCGCACGAGACGCGCGCCTTCTTCGGATTGCAGGTCCAGCGTGACCGAGCGCTTGTTGCGGTTCATGGCCGAGTAGTAGGTGGTCTCGGTCTTGCCGATGCGCATGCCCCAGTCGCGCGTGTCGTCGCCGCGGCCGGGATACTCCACCTTGACGACCTCGGCGCCGAAATCGGCCAGCACCTGCCCGCAAAGCGGGCCGGCGAACACGCGCGACAGATCCAGCACGCGCACGCCTTCCAACGGAAAATCCAAGCCGCCCTGCTGCGCCATCCCGTATGCTCCGGCATTCATATTGTCTTGTCTCCTCGTCGCCCCGGTCAGCCGCCGCGCCCGCGCAGCCTGGCGTAGTCCGGCGGCCGCTTTTGCAGAAAGGCGCCTATGCCCTCGCGCGACTCTTCGGTGTCCTGCGAACGCACCATGAATTCGGCTTCCGCATCGAGCTGCTGCGCCAGTGTATTGGCGTAGGCCGCGCGGCAAAGGGCCTTTATGCGCGCAATGGCCTGTTCGGGGCCCGCGGCCACCCGTGCGGCCAGTTCCAACGCCTGCGCCAGGGCCTGGCCCGGCTCGGCCAGGCGATTCACCGCACCCAGCGCGTGCATGCGCTCGCCGCTGACGCGCTCGCCCGTCAAGCACAGTTCGGTGAGCACCTGGCGCGACAGATGCTCGGCCAGGAAAGCCGTGGCGCCGCCGTCCGGCGTCAGCCCGACTTTCACATAAGCCACGGAAAACACGGCGTCGCGCGCCGCCACCAGCATGTCGCAAGCCAGGGCCAGCGACAGGCCGGCCCCGGCCGCCGCACCTTCCACCGCCGCAATCACCGGCTTGGGAAAATCGACTATGGCGCGGATGAGATCGTGCAGCCCTTCGAGCCGGGCGCGGCGCTCCTGGGGAGCGAGTTCGCGCCGCCTGGCCAGCTGACGCAGATCGCCGCCGGAGCAAAAGTGCCCGCCCTCGCCCGCGAGCACGACGGCACCCACGCCGGGGTCGGCCGCGGCATCCGCCAGCGCCTGGGCAAGCGCCGCATAGAACCCGGGCGACAAGGCATTGCGCGCCTGCGGATTGTTGTTGCTCAGCACCTGCACGGCGCCCTCGCGACGCGAGATCAGCGCCGGTCCGCCCATGGGTTTGCTTGCGTTCATGCCCGCCGGCCCAGGTCGATGAAGCGGGCCAGGTGGTGGTCTTGGTCGCCGAACTGATGATCGATCATGACCAGGCGTTTGGCATAGTGCGCCATGGGCAACTCCCAGGTCATGCCTATGCCGCCGTGCAACTGGATGCATTCTTCGGCCACCAAGGCGCCGATGCGTCCAATGCTGTACTTGGCCGCCGACAGCGCGCGCTCGCGCAGCGCGCGATCGTCCTGATCGATGGCCGCCGTCGCGGGGAGCACGGCCGATCGGGCCTGGGCGAGCGCCAGCAGACGGTCGGCCATGCGATGCTGCAAAGCCTGGAAGCTGCCGATGGGCACGCCGAACTGCTTGCGCGTGCGAAGATACTCCAGCGTCTGGTCCTTGGACACATCC
>CALGFL010000082.1 GCA_937881145.1 uncultured Bordetella sp. | reverse complement strand
AGCTTCGTCATGACCATGTTCCTGGCCTTCGGCGTCACCTTCGAGGTGCCGGTGGTCGTGGTGCTGCTGGTCAAGTCGGGCATCGTGCAGCTGGACAAGCTGCGCGGCATGCGCAGCTACATGATCGTGGCCGCCTTCGTCATCGCCGCCGTGGTCACGCCACCCGACATGCTCAGCATGTGCATGCTCGCCGTGCCCCTGTGCCTGCTCTTCGAACTGGGCCTGCTGGCCGCCCGCTTCGTGCAGCCCAGGCAGAGCGAGGAAGACGCCTCCTCCACCGATCTCGTCGAACGCGACTGACCGGGCTCTGGCGCGGCCGCGGCGCAGCGCTCGAAGTCCGATCGCTATTTTTTGCGGCCCGCGCGGATCATCTTGCCCATGACCTGCCGCGCCGCCGCAATGGGAATGGCAAAACCGATGCCCATCGAGCCGCCCGTATCCGAATAGATGGCGGTGTTGATCCCTACCAGCTGACCGTGCGTATCGATCAGCGCGCCGCCCGAATTGCCCGGGTTGATGGCCGCGTCGGTCTGGATGAAATTCTCGAACGTATGGGTGCCCAACCCATTGCGGCCCAACGCCGAGACGATGCCCTGCGTCGTGGTCAGCCCCACGCCGAACGGATCGCCGATGGCCAGCACCACGTCGCCCACGCGCAGGGAATTGTCGGGCGCCAGCGCCGCCACCGGCAGGTGGCCGGGATTGCCTTCCAGCTTGAGCAGGGCCAGGTCGGTATCCGGATCCGAGCCCACTACCGTCGCCGCCGCCTTGCGGCCGTCGCTCAGCACAACCTCGATGGCGTCGGCCGCCTCGACTACGTGATAGTTGGTCAGCACGTAGCCGTCCTTGCTCATGATCACGCCCGAACCCAGGCTGGAGGAGGATCGGCGACGGCTCATGCCTGGCACCTGGTCCAGAAGATGCTGCAGCATGGGATCGTCGGGCAAGGGCACCAGCGGCACATCCACATGTTTGGTGGTGTACACATTGAGCACCCACGGCATCGCGCGCGCCGCGGCGTCGGCATACGACACCACGCCGCGCCGCGCCACCAGCGGCTCGCGGCGCGGCGCCGGGCTGCCCGGATTGGCCGGCAGGGGCGGCAGCTCGATGCTGGCCCGCGGCGGCGCGGGACGATACGGCCCGGCCAGCCGCAGCCAATCCGGCCGCAGCGTAGTGACGACGAATAAAATGGCCAGACAGATCGTGACGGCCTGCGCGAATATCAGCCAAAGGCGACGCATGATCCCTTGGAACACCTCAACGATGAAAACGATTGCCACCCGCGAACTGGCCGCCTGGCTGGACGACACCCTGCAAGCCGCGCGTTTCAAGGACTACTGCCCCAACGGCCTGCAGGTCGAAGGGCGCGAACAAATAGGCTCCATTATCGCCGGGGTTACGGCCAGCGAGGCGCTGCTGCGCACCGCCATCGAGCGCCGCGCCGACGCCGTGCTGGTGCACCACGGCTGGTTCTGGAAAAACGAAGACCCCCGCGTGCGCGGCCCCCGCCGCACCCGGCTGGCGCTGGCCTTGGCTCACGAGCTCAACCTCCTGGCCTACCACCTGCCGCTGGACGCCCACCCCCAGCTGGGCAACAACGCCCAGCTCGCCCGAATCCTCGGCCTGACGCCCGAAACCAGCGCCGACGGCCTGCCGCGCACCTGCGGTCCCGACGACCTCATCTGGCTGGGCGCCGCCCCCGGCCTGGCCACCCTGGGCGAACTCGCCGAGCGCGTGGCGCAGCGCCTGAACCGCGCGCCCCTGACGGTGGGCGACCCCACCAAACCCATCCGCCGCGTCGCCTGGTGCACCGGCGCCGCCCAAGGCTTCCTGGACGCCGCCATCGACGCCGGCGCCGACGCCTACATCACGGGCGAGGCTTCCGAACCCACCGTGCATCTGGCGCGCGAAACCGATACCGGGTTCATCTGCGCCGGCCACCATGCCACCGAGCGCTATGGCGTGCAGGCACTGGGCGCGGCGATCGCAGAACACTTCGGCATACAGGTCGAATTCGTCGACATCGACAATCCGGTGTGACCAATTATTGCGCTTCGCATCGATTTGATTTTCTTTGATCGCCGCGTCATCAATTCAGACTTATTCACGGGTAGCATTGGCATTCGGTTTAAACAACCGACTCACATACACATGGGGAAATCGACATGAAAAAACTACTCGTCGCGATCATTGGCTCGATGTTTGTTCTATCCGCTTATGCCCAGACGCCGGCTTCCGTGTCCAGTAGCTGTGCAGCCAAGGCCGTCGATAAAAACGGCAAAGCGCTTTCAGGCGCCGCCAAGACCTCGTTCATGAAGAAGTGCGAGAAAACGAGTTGCGAGGCGCAAGCCGTGAGCAAGAACGGCAAGCCGCTGTCCGGCGCCGCGAAAAACTCGTCGATCAAAAAATGCCTGGCGTCGTAAAGCTCGCAGTCCGCAAAAAAAGCCGCCCGGGCGGCTTTTTTATTGCAGTGCGATTAACACTTGCGCACTGACTCCGGTGCGTCAGGCTACCCCGGCCGCATGCGCCTGCTCGTCCGCATGGTACGAAGACCGCACCATTGCGCCCACCGCCGCGTGCGTAAACCCCATCTCGTACGCTTCGCGCTCGAACATCGCGAAGGTATCGGGATGCACGTAGCGCTGCACCGGCAGGTGATACTCCGAAGGCTGCAGATACTGTCCGATGGTGATCATGTCCACGTTGTGTGCGCGCATGTCGCGCATCACCTGCAGGATCTCTTCATCCGTCTCGCCCAGGCCCAGCATCAGGCCGGACTTGGTGGGCACGTCGGGATGCAGCGCCTTGAACTCGGCCAGCAGCTTGAGCGAGTGCGCATAATCGGCGCCGGGGCGGGCCTTCTTGTACAAACGCGGCACCGTTTCCAGATTGTGATTCATCACATCCGGCGGGCCGGCGTTCAAGATGGCCAGCGCGCGATCGAGGCGGCCGCGGAAGTCCGGCACCAGGATCTCGATGCGCGTGTTGGGCGACAGCTCGCGCGTGCGGGCGATGCAATCGACGAAGTGCGCCGCGCCGCCGTCCTTCTGGTCGTCGCGGTCCACCGACGTGATCACCACGTAGTTGAGCTTGAGCGCGGCAATGGTGCGCGCCAGATTGATCGGCTCGTCCTTGTCCAGCGGGTCGGGATAGCCGTGACCCACGTCGCAGAACGGGCAGCGCCGCGTGCACTTGTCGCCCATGATCATGAACGTGGCCGTGCCCTTGCCGAAGCATTCGCCGATGTTCGGGCAGGAGGCTTCCTCGCACACCGTGTGCAGGTTGTGCTCGCGCAGAATGCGCTTGATCTCGAAGAAGCGCGAACCGGTCGTCGCCGCCTTCACCCGTATCCATTCCGGTTTCTTCAATCGCTCGGCCGGTTGCTCGACCTGGATGGGAATGGTCTTGACCTTGAACTTGTTCTTTTGCTTCTGATGCGGATCAGCAGCTTGGGGCGCGGTGAGGGATTCGGGTGCAGAAGTCATTGCGGGGTTCCGTTCGTTCGGGCTTCATTCTACTGCCACCCGGCCAGGGTTTACCTGGACGACCCTGGAGCGGACAGGGTGCGCGCCAGGGCCTGGGCCAGCCGCTCGCCCGCCTCTCCCAGGCCGATGCGGCAGCCGCACGAGGCCAGGTCCACCGTGCGCAAGCCCTCGTAGCCGCAGGGGTTTATCCAGGTGAACGGGGTCAGGTCCATGTCCACGTTGAGCGCCACCCCGTGATACGTGCGGCCGTTGCGCACCTTGATGCCCAGCGCGGAGATCTTGGCCAATTCCGTCGGCGCCGCGCCCGCGGCGGTCGCATCGCCCGGGCGCGGCCAGGGCAGGTACACACCCGGCGCGCCGGGTTTGAGGCAGGCCTCGGCAATGCCCAGTTCGCGCAGCAGTTCGATCACGGCCTGCTCCACGCGGCGCACGTATTCCTTGACGAAGTAGCCGGCCCGCTGCAAGTCCAGCAGCACATAGGCCACCACCTGCCCGGGACCGTGATAGGTAACCTGGCCGCCGCGGTCGGTCTGGACCACCTCGATGTCGTGCGCGGCCAGGATGTGCTCAGGCTTGCCCGCCAACCCCAGGGTGAAGACCGGCGGATGCTCGACCAGCCAGATCTCGTCGGGCGTATCGGCCGTGCGCGCCTCGGTAAAAGCACGCATGGCCTCCCAGGTCTGCCGGTAGGGCGCCGGGGACGGCAGAACGCGGACTTGCATCACAACACTGCGCACATAGGAAGAAAAAACAAAACCGCCCGCCCCCGGGCTTACTTCTTGAGCAAGTCGCGGATCTCGCGCAGCAGGGCCACGTCTTCGGGCGTAACGGGGGCCGGCGCGGGCGCCTCGTCTTTCGCGCGGGCCATATTGACACCCTTGACCATCCAGAAGATCACGAAGGCCAGCAGAATGAAATTGATGATGATGGTCGCGAAGTTGCCCCAGGCCAGCACGTTGGCTCCCGCCTTGGTCAGATCCGCGTAGGTCATCGGGCCGGTGTAGCTCTTGGGCATGGCAAGCACGATGAACTTGTTGGTGAAATCCACCGAGCCTCCCAACAAGAAGTTGATGACCGGCATGACGATGTCCTTGACCAGCGAATCGACGATCTTGCCGAAGGCCGCGCCGATGATCACGCCGACGGCCAGGTCGATGACGCTGCCTTTGACGGCAAAAGCACGAAATTCCTTGAGAATGCTCATTTTTCTACCCCTTGGGTCCAGGCCCAGGTTGCGGTTTAACAATGGGTTCCAGCGAGACCGGTGGCTATGATACGCAGCCGCGACGGCGCTGTTGTTACAGATCGCCACAGGCCTCGCGCGGCCCGGTTTTGCCGCCGCCGAAAACGCGTGCCGCGAAAAAAAGCTACACTACCTTCATAATCGGCCACCCGCCAGCGTCCCCAATTTTAGCGCGGATGCTGAGCTTTGCTCTTAAATACAAGGACTTACACGTCATGCTGGTTCTCTACTC
>CALGFL010000081.1 GCA_937881145.1 uncultured Bordetella sp. | reverse complement strand
AGGAATAACCCCATGAGCGGCCCGGAACTCACCCTGCGCCAATTCGGCGAAGACGCCGGCATTCCCAACCTGACCTTCGACGCGCGCGGCCAGGCCGTGCTGCGCACCGAGTCGGGTCGCCAGATCGGCGTCGAACTGGCGCAGAGGGAAATCCTGGTCTACGTTTCCCTGCCGCTGGATTATGGTGCGGGCGCATGGATGCAGCGCGCCTGGAAGCGCGCGCACCACGGGCGCCAGGGTGAGTGGCCGGTGCAGGCGGCGCTACGCGAGCAGCCCGACGGCGGCCAGCGCCTGCTGGCGCTGACCCGGGTGACGGAACCCGAATTCACCCCGTTGCGGCTGCGCCAGGCGCTGGAGTATTTGTCGGGCTGGCTCGACGAAATACGCCACGATGCTTGACCCGATGCAATAAAAAGCCAAGTAAAAACGCAGCGCCCAGGAGATTCCCATGCCGGACCTGAACGTCAGCAACAGCGTCAGCAGCAGCCTGTCCTTCGACCACGGCATCAACGGCATCGTCTATGCCCGCAAGGACGAAGCCGGCGAACGCCAACTGCCCCAGCGCCAGGAATTGCCGCCCTCGGCGGACGGCGTCAAAGCGCAACTGGCCGAGCTCCTCGAAAAGCCCAATACCGAGCAGTTCCTCGACGCCGCGCTCAAACCCGAAATCGGCAACCGCGAACTGCTCATGCCGTCCCGCTTCTCGCAGGCGCTGTCCGAGGCCGTCGCCGGCCTGACCGCCGCCGCGGAAAACGCGGGCGAGGACGCCAAGCCGCTGAACCGCGCCCTGCGCCTGCTCAAGGAAGAATCCGGCCTGCGCGACCTGGTTTCCATGTACCGCAGCGCCTTGTATCAAGGATGAAGCCCCGGGAATGAGCACGCCGAGCCGCATCAACCGCGCCGCCCTGAGCCCCGACAGCATCGAGCTGTTGGGGCTGTTGGCTTATATCTACCTGGAAAACAACCGCCCGGAAAAGGCCGCCGTGCTGCTGTCCGCCCTGGAAACCCTGGGTGTGGCCGACTCGCGCCGCCGCCTGTCGCTGGCGCTTGCCCAACTGCGCTCGGGCAAGCCGGAAAGCGCCGCCGCCACGCTGGAGCGCGCGGCCCTGCGCGGCGAAGTCGACGCCCCGTTTCACCTGGTGCGCGCCCAGGCCCTGCTGGCGCTCGAGCGCCGCGCCGAAGCTGCTGCCGCCATGCGCGCCTATGTCGCCCTGCGCGCCGCGGCCGCTCCCACCGACGCCGCCGCAAAACCGGCCACCCGCTGACGCCTTTCGATGCAACGAGTCCTCAACCGCGCAGTCGCCGCAGTCACCAGCCGCAACGATATCGTCCTGGCCTGCGTGATCGTCTCGATCATCTTCATGATGATCCTGCCGCTGCCCACGCCCCTGGTGGACGTGCTCATCGGCACCAACATGACGCTCTCGGCCGTGCTGCTGATGGTGGCGATGTACCTGCCCTCGCCGCTGGCGTTCTCGTCCTTCCCCGCCGTGCTGCTGGTCACCACGCTGTTCCGCCTGGGCATCGCGATCGCCACCACGCGCCTGATCCTGCTGCAGGGCGACGCCGGCCACATCATCCAGACCTTCGGCAACTTCGTGGTGGGCGGCAACCTGATCGTCGGCCTGGTGGTGTTCCTGATCCTGACCATCGTGCAGTTCGTGGTCATCACCAAGGGCGCGGAACGCGTGGCCGAAGTGGCGGCACGCTTCTCGCTGGACGCCATGCCGGGCAAGCAGATGTCGATCGACGCCGACCTGCGCGCCGGCACCATCGACATGGACGAGGCCCGCAAGCGCCGCACCACCGTCGAGAAAGAAAGCCAGCTCTACGGCGCCATGGACGGCGCCATGAAGTTCGTCAAGGGCGACGCCATCGCGGGGCTGATCATCGTCGCGGTCAACATGCTGGGCGGCATCCTCATCGGCACCATGCAGCGCGGCCTGACGGCCGGCGAAGCGGTGCAGACATATTCGATCCTGACCATCGGCGATGGCCTGATCTCGCAGATCCCGGCGCTGTTCATCGCCATCTGCGCGGGCATCATCGTCACGCGCGTGCAGACGGGCGAAGGCGGCCCGTCCAACGTCGGCAAGGACATCGGCGCCCAGGTGCTGGCCCAGCCGCGCGCCCTGCTGATCGCCGCCGCCGTGGCCGCCGGCATGGGCCTGATCCCCGGCATGCCGACGGTGACCTTCTTCGCGCTGGCCCTGATCGTCGGCACCATCGGCTTCGTGCTGCTGCGCGGCACGCGCAAGGTGGTCGACGAGAAGACGGGCGAGATCACCGAAATCCCCGCGCTGGCCGCCGACGGCCAGACGCCCAAGCCCAAGGCCAGGACCGACGGCAGCGCCGAATTCGCGCCCACCTTGCCGCTGATGATCGACGTAGCCGCGGGACTGCAGCAGCACTTCGACGCCGACCAGCTCAACGACGAACTCATCAAGATCCGCCGCGCCCTGTACTTCGATCTGGGCGTGCCTTTCCCCGGCATCCAGCTGCGCTTTAACGAAGGCCTGCCCGAAGAAAGCTATGGCATCCTGCTGTCCGAAGTGCCCGTGTCGCAGGGGCGGCTGCGCCCCGGTTACGTGCTGGCGCGCGACTCCGAGCAGAACCTGGAGGCCCTGCAGGTTCCTTTCGAGACCGACAAGCGCTTCCTGCCCGACGTGCCTACCATCTGGGTCGGACTCTCGCACAAGCCCACCCTGGACGGCGCCGGCATCCCCAGCATGGACGCCAATCAGGTGCTGACCTGGCACCTGGCCTTCGTGCTCAAGAAATATTCCTCGGACTTCATCGGCATCCAGGAAACCCGCTTTCTGCTTACCGCCATGGAAGACCGCTACCCCGATCTGGTCAAGGAAGCGCTGCGCGTCATGCCCGTGCAGAAGATCGCCGAGATTCTGCAGCGCCTAGTGTCGGAAGACATATCCGTGCGCAACCTGCGCGCCGTGCTCGAATCCCTGATCGAGTGGGGCCAGAAAGAAAAAGACTCGGTGCTGCTCACCGAATACGTGCGCGTCTCGCTCAAGCGCCACATCAGCTACAAGTATTCCAGCGGCCAGAACATCCTGCCTGCCTACCTGCTGGCGCCCAACGTCGAGGAAAGCGTGCGCGGCGCCATCCGCCAGACCTCGGCCGGCAGCTATCTGGCCCTGGATCCCAACGCCAGCAAGAAGCTGGTCGAGAACATCAAGAAAGCCGTGGGCGATCTGAGCGCGGCGGCCCGCAAACCCGTACTGCTCACCTCCATGGACATCCGGCGCTATTTGCGCAAGATGATCGAGCAGGACCTCTACGAACTGCCCGTGCTGTCCTATCAAGAGTTGACGCAGGAAATCAACGTGCAGCCGCTGGCGCGGGTCGACCTATGACCGGTAACGCGCGCCAATCCGGGGAGTCCGCGTGAATACGTCGGTCACGCCCGTTCAACGCGCCGACATCGGCGCGCTGGAATTGCGCGTGCTCTCCGGCCTGCACCGGGAGGCGAGCTGCCCGGCCCAGGACGGTGCCGTGGTCGGCACCGACCCGGACTGCGACATCGTGCTGGCCGATGCCGGCCTGGGGCCGCGCGCGGCGCGCCTGCGCATCGGCCCCAACGGCTGGGACATCGCCCTCGAAGACGGCGCGCCCGCCGACGAGCCGCGCACGCCGTTCAACCAGGCCCTGCCGCTCGGCCCGGTCTGGATCACCGTGGCGCGCAGCGGCGACGCCTGGACCAATCTGCCCGATGCCGCCAACGACGGCGCCGGTCCCGAGGCCGGCGCCGCATTGACCGCGGAACCGCCGGCCGTATCCGCGGAGCAAGAAGCCGCGCCCGCGACCCGCTCCGCCACCACGAATACCGGACCGGCGTCCTGGCGCACCGCGTCCGCCGCCGCCGCGGAACCGAAACCCGACAAACGCGCCGCGTGGCCCTTGCTGCTGGGGCTGGCGGCCGTGGTGCTGGCCGTGGTCGTGGCCATTTCCATGGCCTGGATGCTGCCCACCGCGCCCAGGCAGGCCGAGCACGCAAGCGCGCACCCGACGGTCCAGGACACGCTGCCCACGATCAACGCGGCCATTGTGCGCCTGGGCCTGTCCGACCGCCTGCGCGCCGAACGGCTGCCCGACGGCTCGGTGCAAGTCTCCGGCTGGGTCCGCAACAACGCCGAGCAAGATGCCTTGTCCGCGGCGCTGGCGCAGATCTGGCCCATGCCGGCCATGCATGTCAGCGTCGCCGAAACCATCGCCGCGACAGCCGCCGACGTGCTCAAGTCCTTCCGCGTCAAGTACGCGGCCCGCTACGACGGCAACGGCCGCCTCACCGTCCAGGGCATCGCCCCCGACGCGCAGGAACGCGGCGCGGCGATCACCGCCTTGAACACGCAGCTGCCCGGCATCACCATCCTGGGCAACGACATCATGCTGGCGCCCGACGTGCTGGACGATCTGGCCGGCCGCATCACCGCCGCCGGCATCGCCAGCGTGGGCCTGACCTGGAAAGACAACCAGCTGCAAGCCAGCACGTCCGCACTGACCGACGATCAGGTCGATGCCCTGCGCGCCGTCGTCGAGCACTTCAACACTACCCACTTCGGCGTGGCCGTGCTGGGCAAGCCCTCGGTCACGGACATGCCCTTCGCCGACAGCGTGCCCTTCGGCATACGCCTGGTGGTCAGCGGCCCGCAGCCTTTCATCGTGCTCGACAACGGCAACAAGCTGCTGGTGGGCGGCACCTATATGCGCTACCGGCTGATCGCCGTGGAGCCCACGCGGCTCGTTTTCGACGGTCCGCGGCCGGCCATCGTGCTACGCTGATTCGCACCCTGCCATGGACACGCCCGCCCTCACCGATCTCAAGGCCCGCCTGGCCCAGCCACAAGGCGCGGCCTTGCGCGACGAACTGCTCGAACGCGTGGACGCGCTCGAGCTGCGCCTGCGCACGCGCATCGCGGCCGGCCTGTCGCGCACAGAGTTCCCCGACTGGTTCATGGCCGCCGAAGCCGCCGCGGCAGCAAGGGAAATCCTGGCCGGGCAGCGCGTGGCCGAACCCGTAGATCCCCCGGCGCCCGACATGGCGCCCGCTTCGTTCACTTATCCCTGAGGAGTACCGCCATGCTCAACGGACTTTCCACTTCGGCGTCGTTGAATTTCAACAACGTCAACAACACGGTCTACTCGGCTATTCAGACGCAGGAAACGCAACTGAACCAGACCATGCAGACGATCAGCAGCAGCAGCAACAACGGCACCGTCTCGCAGGCCCAGATGCTGCAGCTGCAGCAGCAGATCAACCAATGGAGCATGCTGGTGCAAATTCAGAGCACCATCATCAAGTCGATCTCGGACTCGCTCAAAGGCGTCATCCAGAACGTCGCCTGAATGCCGTTGTTGCGCCGTATCGGGCGTCATGCCGGTCTGTTGGCAGGGATATTTCCCGCGCTGGCCGGCGCCCAGCTATTGACCGCACCGCCGGCATCGACGTCTCCGACGACGTCGATGCTCAACCAGGTACCTTCTCTGGCCAACCTGCCGCCCACCGTCGTGCGGCAACAGATCCAGGGCCCGACCCTGCGCACCGCCGCGCTGCAGGATCCTTCGGCGGTAACGATCGCCAGCCGCACGCTGCAGTCTGCCGGCAATGTGCTGGGCGACGTCTCCATCGTCACTGCTTCCTCCCTGGCCCATGCCGGCCAAACCAGCCTGGCCGAACTGCTGTCGCTCGAACCCGGCATCGACTACATCGATTACGGCGGTCCGCAGACAGCCACGCGCCTGTTCATGCGCTGCGCGGGCGGCAAGGACA
>CALGFL010000080.1 GCA_937881145.1 uncultured Bordetella sp. | reverse complement strand
GACTGAGCCGGTTGACCCGCACGTCGAATACGTCGAACCGGTTGCAGTGTCCGTTGATATCGTGCATCTGGCGGGGCTGGCTGCAGCGGCCCAGATCGATGTCCGCATAAACGATGCCTTCGCGATCGACGAGGGGTTCGCCGATCACCCGGCCGTCCGGGCCGAGGATGCCCGAGAAGGCGCTGTTGGGCCGGCGCAGCATGTCGCGCGCCTGCGGGTGCGTGGCGCTCATGGCCTGCACGATCTCGTCCGATATCGTGGAGCAGGACACGATGGTGTAGACCTTGCCTTCGAAAGAATGGGCCGCCGAACGCACGCGTATGGCTTCGGTCATGTCATAGTCGGCCGGGGCCACGGGCAGCGAGATGTAGCTGGCCACGTGCACGAGTTCGCCTTGCGCCAGCAGCGAGAAGCGCGCCAGCGTATTGGTGTTTTCGCCGCAGGCCAGGGCGCCCAGCCGGCCGACGGACGTGTCGTGCACGCGTAGCGAAGAGCCGTCGCCGTTGGCCCAGGTCAGCTTCTCGGCCCAGGTGGGCACCAGTTTGCGATGCCGGCCCAGCAAGCGGCCGTCGGGGCCGATGGTGACGAGGGTGTTGTAGAGCGTGCCGATGCCCACGGGAGAACGCTCGTTCGCGCCCACCACGACATGCACCTCGTGGGCGCGCGCGGCGGCGGCGATGCGCCGGATCTCGGGGCCCGGTATTTCGATGGCGCTGCGGCACAGCTTTTCGAACCAGGGGCTGCCTTCGACGGGATTCATGATCCAGTTCCAGTACGGATAGCCCGCCACGAAGACTTCGGGGAAGGCGATGAGCGCGGCGCCGCTGGTAGCGGCCTCTTCGATCAGCGCGCACACTTTGTCCACGGTGGCGTCGGTGTCCAGAAAGACGGGCGCGGCCTGCACCGCGGCCGCTTTGAAGCGGGGGAGGTTCAACATCGTCGGGCTCCTGGCAAGATGATCCGGGTTCCTGCGCGCGGCCGTCAGGCCGCGACGACGGGGTGGCGCAAGTCGCCTATTTTTTCCACGGTGGCCACCACCACGTCGCCCGGCCAGAGCCATTCTTGCGGCGTGCGGCCCGCGCCCACGCCCGCCGGCGTGCCGGTGGCGATGATGTCGCCCGCTTCCAGGGTCATCGCGGCGCTGATGTCGGCGATCAGGTGCGGCACCTTGAACAGCATGTAGCGCGTGTTGGAGCTTTGCTTGGTGACGCCGTTGACGGTCAGGGACAGGTCGAGCACGTGCGGATCTGGGATCTCGTCGGCTGTGACGATGCATGGGCCCAAGGGGCCGTAGGTGTCCTGGCCCTTGGAATAGATCCACTGGCCGGCGCGGCGGCAGTCGCGTGCGCTGACGTCGATCATCACGCTGTAGCCGAACACGTAGTTCAGCGCGTCGGCCTCGGCGATGCGGTGCGTGCGCCGGCCCATGATCACGGCCAGTTCCACTTCCCAGTCGAGCTGCTGGGTGATTTCCTTGTTGTGCTCGATGGCCTCGCCCGGCCCGATCACGCAGGTGGGCGGCTTGGAGAAGATCACCGGCTTGGTGGGCAGCTCCTTGGCGGTGTCCAGCGTGCGATTGGATTCCGCCACGTGCTCGACGTAGTTCAGGCCGATGCCGAAGATGTTCTTGCGCGGACGCGGGATCGGCGCCAGGAGGCGGGCGTTTTCGAACGGGATCGCCGTGCCCACGGGCCACTTGCCTTCATGGGACTTGAGCAGCTGCGCCGCGACGGGCACCGCGTCCGGGCCGAGGTCGATGAAGGCCAGCATGTCGTCGGGCAGCGGCACGCCGGCCACGGAACCCAGGCGGGCCAGATCCACCACGCGGCCGCCCACGACTGCTCCCAGGCGGGCCTGCCCGGCGGGCGTTGTACGGTAAGTCACGAGACGCATTTTTTATCCTTGTTAAACGATGATCGGTTGGTAGCCGCCGTTGTCCGCGAGCGCTTCTTCGCGATAGAGCTCGAGCGCGTGCATGACCGGCAAGTCGTGAAAACAGAACAGGCACGCATCGTCGCCGGCCGAGCCGTTGACGTGCTCGTGAAAGGCCCACGACGGCACGCAGAAAATGTCGCGCTCGCTCCAGTCGTAGCGCTTGCCGTTGATGACGGAGTGGCCGCTGCCCTTGGCCACCTGGTAGAGAAAGCTGCCCACCTGGCGGTGCGCCTTGGTGTGCTCGCCCGGGCGCAGCAACTGCATGCTGGCTCCGATGGTGGGCATGACCGGGCCGCCGGTGGCCGGGTTGATGTAGTCCATGAGCACGCCGTCGTAAGGGCTGCCGTCGGTTGCCTGGGCGTAGCGCTGCAGCGCTTCGTAGGTGGGCGCCCATTCGTACTTGAGCAGCGGCGAGTAGGGCCTGGACCACGCGCCACCGCCGGGGCGCAGCGCCGCGCTGCCCCATTGGCGGGTGGAGTCATTCACCGGATACGTCACCGCTTGCTGCAGTTCGGGGTGCACCTGATAGAAGCCGGCTTCCAGCGCGTTGATCAAAGGTATGTCGAGACCGTCCTGCCAGATGCACGGCGAGCCGTCCGCGCTGACGCCGTGTTCGTGCCAGGTGCCGTTGGGCGTGAGCACGAAGTCGTTGGCGCCCAGGGTCATCTTGTGGCCGTCGACGACGGTATAGGCGCCGCGGCCTTCCATGATGAAGCGCAAGGCCGAGGCGGAATGCCGATGGGCCGACGCCGCCTCGCCGGGATTCATGACCTGCAGGCCCGAATAGAGCCAGCCGACCGCGGCGGCGACATCGCGCCGGCCCGGGTTGTTCAAGTAGATGACGCGGCGGCCTGCCTGCTCGGGCGTGACCAGGTCGATCGAGCGCAGCACGTGCCCGCGCAGATCTTTGTAGCGCCAGACGACCGGGACCGACTCGGATTTGGGCTGCCAGGGCTCGATCTTGTTGGCCACCGTCCAGAGCGCCGCGGTTTCGAACCGTTCGAGCCCTTTGTCATAGGACACCAGTTCCGGCGTATCGCCCTCGTTGGCGCGGCCACTGGTCTCTTCTCGATCAGCATCGTGCCGGGTCATGGCAAGTTCTCCAGTGGCTTGGCAGATTTTCTAAAATATTAATTATTTTCGAAATATTAGATAGGCGATCTCTCGAGAACAAGCAAGAATGCCTAGGGGTTTGCCCTCGTTCTGGTGGTTCCGGATGCGGTGTCCCAGGCAGTCGCGGCCGATGCAAATGACCCGTCATGGCGTTCGGCGCCTTATTGCAAAATACGGCATGAACACGCCAGAACACTGCAACACAAAGGCCCGCGCATTTCGGGAATCGAACCGGCAGCCTTGCGAGGCAATGAAGCCGCTACCGGAGCCGGCGGCATGGTAAATGCACCCTTTGTGCTGCTCGACGATGCCGCTTCGACCGATGCGGCGCCGACCAGCCGCCTCTACACCGAGTTCGCAAGAGAGCTGCGCTGCAGCGATCCTGAAACCCTCGATGCGGTCTGGACGCAGGCCGAGGAGGCGATGCGCGCGGGCCTGCACTGCGTCATTGCGGCCGATTACGAATGGGGCGCCAAGCTGCTGCGGGCCGGGCACGGCAAGCTGTCCGCCGACGACGGCAGCGCGCTGCGCGTCCTGTTCTTTTGCAAGATGGCACGCCTGTCGCGCGCAGAGGTCTCGGCGTGGCTGGCCGCACGGGAAGGCCGTGCCGATCCGGCGCCCGCGGGCGTTTTGACGATGCGGCCTTCCGTCGATCGCGAGGCATTCGACCGCTCGATCGACCGCGTGCGGGCGCTGATCCAGGCCGGCGAGACTTATCAGGTCAATTACACCTATCGGCTAAGCGGCGACGTGCTCGGCTCGCCTGTTGCGCTGTATCGCCGCCTGCGCGCGCGCCAGCCGGTGCCTTTCGGCGCGTTGATGGCGCTGCCCGCAAGCGACGGCGGCGCTTGCGACCGCTGGCTGCTCTCGTGCTCGCCGGAGTTATTTCTCGCGCATCGTGAAGGCCGCCTCATTGCCCGCCCGATGAAGGGAACCGCCCGCCGCGAAGCCGACGCCGCCCTCGATGCGCAAGCGGCGGCCTGGCTGGCGCGCGACGAGAAGAACCGCGCCGAAAATCTCATGATCGTCGATCTGCTGCGCAACGATCTGGGCGTGGTCTCCATCACGGGCTCGGTCAAGGTGTCCAGGCTCTTCGCGGTGGAGACCTACTGCACGGTGCACCAGATGACGTCGGCGGTCGAGTCCGAAGTCGATCCGCGAACCACGTTTGCGGACATCCTGCGCGCGCTGTTTCCCTGCGGCTCCATCACGGGCGCGCCCAAGCATCGAACGATGCAATTGATTTCGGAACTGGAGACCACGCCGCGCGGGATCTACACCGGCGCGATCGGCTGGATGGACCCGCCGGCGCCGGGACGCGGCTGCGGCGACTTCAGTTTGTCGGTGGCGATACGCACGCTGGCGATCGGCCCGCCGCGCAACGGCTTGCGCCCGGCCGAACTGGGCGTGGGCGGCGGCATCGTGATCGACTCGTCCCCGCAGTCGGAATATGAAGAGACGCGCTTGAAAGCGTGGTTCGTCGAAGGCATGGATCCGGGCTTCACCTTGTTCGAAACCCTGCGGGTCCGGCCGGGACGCCGGCCTTTGCGGCTCCAAGCGCATCTCGCGCGTTTGAGCGAGAGCGCCGCGTCACTGGGCTTTCGCTGCGACAAGGCGAGTCTCCGGCGGCAGGTGATCGAGCATGTGCAAAGTCTGGCGGCCGGCAGCACGTACCGGGTTCGCGTGGACCTGGCTCACGACGGCGCCTGCCGCGTGGCGTCGTCGCCGGCGCAGCCGTTCAAACGCGGCGATCGCGTCGGGCTTGTTCTGGCGCGCGCACCCGTGCCGAGCGAAGAGGCCGCGCTGCTGCGCTACAAGACTTCGCTGCGCAGCCATTACGATGCCGCCATACACGAGGCCGACGCTTCGGGGGCATTCGATACCGTGTTCTTCAACGAACGCGCAGAGCTGACCGAAGGGGCGAGAAGCAGCGTATTCGTCAAGCGCGGCGGCCTTTGGTGTACACCTGCTCTCGCAAGCGGTCTGCTGCCGGGCGTGATGCGCGCGCGGCTCATGCGCCGGCTGGGCGCGGTCGAATGCGTGCTGTCGCGCGACGATCTGCTCGCGGCCGATGAAGTGCTTGTGTGCAGTTCGCTGCGTGGCGTG
>CALGFL010000079.1 GCA_937881145.1 uncultured Bordetella sp. | reverse complement strand
GGCAGATCTTGACGCTGCGCGAGCGCAGCCGCGAACAAGAGTGGCGCATCAACGAACTGGTGCGCAATGCCGTCGCCAGCGAAACCATCTCGACCCGCCTGACGCAGTGGTGCGCCGGCCTGATGAGCCAGACCAATCCCCAGCACTTGCCCGGCGCCATCACCCTGGGCCTGGCCGAGCAATTCAAGATCGAGCATGCGGCGCTGCGCCTGTGGAACCTGCCGGGCCTGGCCGCCGACAGCGGTTATGCCGCCGGCGTTTCCGAAGACGTGCGCACCTTTGCCGACAGCCTCAAGACGCCCTACTGCGGCAACGACACCGGCTTCGAAGCCGTATCCTGGCTCGACGCCAAGCCGCAATCGCTGGCGCTGATCGCGCTGCGTCCCGACGAAGAGGGCCCCAGCATCGGCCTGCTGCTGCTGGGCTCGGACGATCCGGCGCGCTTCGATCCCGACATGGGCACGATGTTTCTCGACACCGTCGCCCGCCTGTCCTGCGCCGCGCTCAAGCGCCTGGCCGAACCCGCGGTCGGCTAGCGCCTGCCATGACCACCGGGCCCACCACCGCTTCGGAATCGGCCGAGCAAACGCCGCTGGCGGCCCCCATGCAGGCCTGGCTGCAGCATCTGCAAACCAACCGCCGTTACTCCCGCCACACGCTGGACGGCTACGGCCGCGATCTGCGGCACCTGGCGGAACTGGCCGTGCGCGCCAAACTGCCGCTCGAACGCATCGCCAACGGCCACATCCGACAGTTCATCGCCCGCCTGCATGCCCAGGGCCTGGGGCCGCGCAGCCTGGCTCGCGCGCTGGCCGCCTGGCGCGGCTTCTATCAATGGTGGGCGCCGCAGGCCGGGCTGCCCGGCAACCCGGCGGCCGGCGTGCGCGCGCCCAAGGCGCCGCGCGGCCTGCCCAAGGCCCTGTCGGTCGAGCAGGCGCAAGGCCTGCTCGATCACGCCAACACACAAGCCGAACTGCACCGCGCGGACGATCCCGCCGCGCTGCGCGACGCGGCCATGTTCGAGCTGTTCTATTCCAGCGGGCTGCGCCTGTCCGAGCTCACCGGACTGGACTGCCGCTACTTGCGCGAAGACGGCTACGAATCGCGCAGCTGGCTCAACCGCGCCGATGCCGAAGTCCTCGTGCTGGGCAAGGGCAGCAAGCGCCGCAGCGTGCCGGTGGGCAAAGCCGCGCTGCAAGCCATCGACCGCTGGCTGGCCGCGCGCGACACGCTGTCGAGCGCCGCGGCGTCCTCCGACGATCGGGCCGCCCTGTTCCTGGGCGCGCGCGGCCGGCGCATCTCCCCGCGCGTGGTCCAGCTGCGCCTGGCCGCCTTGGCCCAGGCCGCCGGCCTGCCCGCGCACGTGCATCCGCACGTGCTACGCCACAGCTTTGCCAGTCACGTGCTGCAATCGGCGCAAGACCTGCGCGCCGTGCAGGAAATGCTGGGCCATGCCAATATCTCCACCACCCAGATCTATACGCGGCTCGATTTTCAGCATCTGGCCAAGGCTTACGACCAGGCCCATCCGCGCGCCGGCCGTAAATCCTGAGCCCCCCGCCCATGCCCGACTGCTCGACCGACACTCACGACATCGAGGCCCAGCTCGTCCTGGCCGATACGCTCTGCGCCCAGCGCGGCAAGCGGCTCACGCCCATCCGCCGCAAGGTGCTGGAGCTACTCCTGCGCCACGGCCGCAGCATCAAGGCCTATGAACTGCTGGATGCCATCAAGACCGAGCACCACGGCGCCGCGCCCCCTACCGTCTACCGCGCCCTGGATTTCCTGGTCGAGGAAGGCCTCATCCATCGCCTGGACGCCGTCAACGCCTGGAGCGCCTGCCACGACGCTGCCGGCGCCCCGCACGACCTGCTGGTGGTCTGCACCCTTTGCGGCGCCGTGGCCGAGCTCAGCGATCCGGCCATGAGCCGCCAGCTGGCCGAGCGCGTGGCCAAGACCGGTTTCACCCTGGCCACCCACGAAACCGAAATCCGCGCCCTCTGCCCGGATTGCCAGGCCAAGCAGCCGCAAAGCCACGGCCACACCCATTCCGGGCATGCTCATTAAGAAAACCCCGGAGTTTGCCGCCCCTGACAAGGCCGAAATCCCCAGGACGGCCCGGCAACGAAATAAAACAGGGGCATAACTGCCGCCCGGACCTTGAAAATCGGGCCATAAGCCCCCATTCTTCTCTTGCGCCCCAGGTTTGCCCCTGGCTGGCGACTATGCTGTAATCCAACGTTTTCCGGCGTTCCAAGCCATCATGAACACCCCCCTAGCCTCCATGGTTCCGGTCACCATCCTCACCGGCTTTCTCGGCGCGGGCAAGACGACTTTGCTCAAGCGCATCCTGTCCGAATATCACGGACGGCGCATCGCCGTGATCGAAAACGAATTCGGGCCCGAGAGCATCGACAACGACCTCTTGGTGCAAGACAGCGACGAAGAAATCATCGAGCTGTCCAACGGCTGCGTCTGCTGCACGGTGCGCGGCGACCTGCTGCGCACGCTCAACGAGCTGCGCGTCAAGCGCCAGGCCGGCCAGCTCAATTTCGAGCGCGTCATCATCGAGACCACCGGCATGGCCAACCCCGGCCCGGTGTGCCAGACCTTCTTCATGGACGACGACATCGCCGAGTATTACCGCCTGGACGCGGTGATCACGGTGGTCGACGCCAAGCACGGCATGGAAACGCTCGACGCCCAGACCGAAGCGCAGAAGCAGGTGGGTTTTGCCGACCGCATCCTGGTCTCCAAGAAAGACCTGGTCACCGACGCCGAATACGGCGCGCTGCGCGATCGCCTGGTGCGCATGAACCCGCGCGCCATCATCGAGCCCGTGAATTTCGGCCAGGCCGACCTGAAGTCCATTATCGACATCAGCGGCTTCAACCTCAATTCCATCCTGGACATCGACCCGGACTTCCTGGCCGACGAGCATCCCGACGCCGCACACGACCACGATCATGACCACGGTCACGATCATGACCACGAGTGCGACGAACACTGCGGTCACGACCACGAGCACCATCATCATCATCATCATCACGACGATGAAATCGGCGCTTTCGTGTTCCGTTCGAACAAACCCTTCGATCCGTCCCGCCTGGAAGAATTCCTCGGCGGCGTCGTCCAGGTTTACGGCCCGGATCTGCTGCGCTACAAAGGCATCCTTTACATGAAGGGCCTGAATCGCCGTATGCTTTTCCAAGGTGTGCACATGATGATGGGCGCCGAACCCGGCAAGCCCTGGACGTCCGCCGAAAA